>NZ_JBZAYE010000359.1:0-7542 GCF_058244205.1 Variovorax sp. 20P10.2.4 | reverse complement strand
AAGAGCTCGGCCGACGCGCTGTGGTCGTACCTCGTCGGCACCCAGCCGCCGCGCTGATTCCGCGACCTCGTAGGGGGAGCGCCGCTGGTCGGGCCGGGCGTTTGGGTATAGCCTTTGGGGTCGGATTTGTGCACTGCACAATCTATAAAAGTCAGGCATAAGTGTTCCCGTAAACAGCATTGGCGTCCGTGCCATGACGCCCCTACAGTCCGGGCAGTTTTTCGGCCGCGGGTCGAACGACCGCAACTCCATGGCACGCGTTCTCGCGTGCTTTTTTTCAGCCGAGAGGTGGGTATGGGCTCCAACTTCAGAACCGAACACGACTTCCTCGGCGAGAAGCAGATTCCCGCCGTCGCCTACTGGGGCGTGCACACGGCCCGGGCGGTCGAGAACTTCGCGATCTCCGGCACCCGCGTGTCGGCCATGCCCGACCTGGTGCGCGCGCTGGCCTTCGTGAAGAAGGCGGCCACGCGCGCCAATGCCGACCTCGGCGCGATCGACCGCGACCGCGCGGCCGCGATCATCCTGGCCTGCGACGACCTGATCGAGGGCAAGCTGCTCGACGAGTTCGTGGTCGATGTGATCCAGGGCGGCGCCGGCACCTCGACCAACATGAATGCCAACGAGGTCATCTGCAACCTCGCGCTCGAGAAGCTGGGCCACGAGAAGGGCCGCTACGACGTGCTGCATCCCAACGACCACGTCAACGCCTCGCAGAGCACCAACGACGTCTACCCGACGGCCGTGCGGCTGGCGCTGTGGTTCGCGATCGGCAAGCTGCTCGAGGCCATGGCGGCGCTGCGCCGCAGCTTCGAGGCCAAGGCGCTCGAGTTCAAGGACGTGCTCAAGATCGGCCGCACCCAGCTGCAGGACGCGGTGCCGATGACCCTGGGCCAGGAGTTCCTGACCTACGCGATCATGATCGGCGAGGACGAGGCCCGCCTCGGCGAGGCGCGCGCGCTGATCGAGGAGATCAACCTCGGCGCCACCGCCATCGGCACCGGCATCAACGCGCCGCACGGCTATGCCAACCTGGCCTGCCAGTACCTGGCCGAGCAGACCGGCGTGCCGCTCAAGCAGGCCGCCAACCTGATCGAGGCCACGCAGGACACCGGCGCCTTCGTGCAGCTGTCGGGCGTGCTCAAGCGCGTGGCCACCAAGCTCAGCAAGACCTGCAACGACCTGCGCCTGCTTTCGAGCGGCCCGCAGGCCGGCTTCGGCGAGATTCGGCTGCCCGCGCGGCAGGCCGGCTCGTCGATCATGCCGGGCAAGGTCAACCCGGTGATCCCGGAGGTGATGAACCAGGTGGCCTTCGAGGTGATCGGCAACGACATCACCGTGACCATGGCGTCCGAAGCCGGCCAGCTGCAGCTCAACGCCTTCGAGCCGATCATGGGCTGGAGCCTGTTCAAGAGCATCAAGCACCTGGGCAACGCCTGCAACACGCTGCAGCTGAACTGCGTCGACGGCATCGAGGCCAACCGCGAGTTCCTCGCCAAGCGGGTGCGCGAGTCGGTCACGCTGGTCACCGCGCTCAATCCGCTGATCGGCTACGAGAAGGCCGCGCTGATCGCCAAGACCGCGCTGGCCACGGGCGGACCGATCGACCTGGTGGCCGAATCGCTGGGCATCATGACGCGCGCCGAGATGGACGCGCTGCTGGTTCCGGAGAACCTGACCCAGCCCGTGCGGCTGTCCGTGCCGGTGCCGCCGGCCGCGGAACCGTCGGGCACAAAGGCTGCTTTGTGAAAGCCGGACAATGCCAAATCCTGTGTCCGCACCAGCCAGGCGCCTTATGCGCCCGGCCGGTGCGCGGCTCGGGGAAAATGCACCGGGTTGGTCCGGGTATTCCCCCGAGACATCATGTCTAGAATTTCGTTGTATCTCTCATTTCCGTCACCCTCAGGAGTTTTCCGTATGAAAAAGCAAGTACTGGCATTGGCAATCGCGGCGCTGGCCGCCGGCGGCGCGATGGCGCAGGCCAATGACACGCTGGCCAAGATCAAGGCATCGGGCGTCATCACCGAAGGTGTGCGTGAATCCTCGGGTCTGTCGTACACGCTGGGCAACGGCCAATACACCGGCTTCCACTACGACGTCTGCGCCAACATCATCAAGGACCTCGAGAAGGCCGCCGGCAAGAAGCTCGAAGTCAAGTACCAGCCCGTGACCTCGCAGAACCGCATCCCGCTGGTGCAGAACGGCACCGTCGACATCGAGTGCGGCTCCACCACCAACAACGCCACGCGCCAGAAGGACGTGGCCTTCGGCGTGACCACCTACGTCGAGGAAACCAAGATCGTCGTGAAGGCGAACTCGGGCATCAACTCGCTGGCCGACCTGAAGGACAAGACCGTCGCCACCACCACCGGCACCACGCCGCTGCAGACCGTGCGCAAGCAAAAGCGCGCCGAGAACCTGACCTTCAAGGAGGTCTACGGCAAGGACCACTCCGACAGCTTCCTGCTGCTCGAGACCGGCCGTGCCGACGCCTTCGTGATGGACGGCTCGATCCTGGCCGCGCTGGCCGCCAAGTCCAAGTCGCCGAAGGACTACAAGATCCTGAACGACGTGCTCGCCGTCGAGCCCATCGCCATCATGATCCGCAAGGACGACCCCGCCTTCAAGAAGGCCGTGGACGACAGCATCAAGGCCCAGGCCAAGTCGGGCGAGCTCGCCAAGCTCTACGACAAGTGGTTCCTGAAGCCGATCCCCCCGGCAAACGTCACCATCAACCTGCCGCTGGGCGAAGCCACGAAGAACGCATGGGCCAACCCGAACGACAAGCCCGCTGAAGAGTACGTGACCAAGGAATAAGCGTCGCGTCGCTGCGTGAATGACGCCCACCTTTCGCGGTGGGCGTTTCTTTTCAGGGACTGATTTTCGGAAGAAGGCGAAGGAGTAAGAAAAATGGGCAACTGGGATTGGCAGGTCTTCCTGCAGGACCCCGGGGGGGAATATCCGACCTATCTGCAATGGATGCTGTCGGCCTGGGGCTGGACGGTGTCCGTGGCACTGTTGGCGTTGATCGTCGCGTTGGTGCTGGGCTCGCTGGTGGGGATCATCCGCACCCTGCCTGACAGCCCGTGGCTGGTGAGGCTGGGCAATGCCTGGGTCGAGCTGTTCCGCAACATTCCGCTGCTGGTGCAGATCTTCCTCTGGTACCACGTCATTCCGGCGCTGGTCCCGGTCATGAAGGGCGTGCCGAGCTTCATCCTGGTGGTGCTGGCGCTGGGCTTCTTCACTTCGGCGCGTATCGCCGAGCAGGTGCGCTCGGGCATCCAGGCGCTGCCCAAGGGCCAGCGCTACGCGGGCATGGCGGTGGGCTTCACCACGGCGCAGTACTACCGCTACGTGATCCTGCCGATGGCCTACCGCATCATCATCCCGCCGCTCACGAGCGAGACGATGAACATCTTCAAGAATTCGTCGGTCGCGTTCGCCGTGTCGGTCACCGAACTCACCATGTTCGCCATGCAGGCGCAGGAAGAAACCTCGCGCGGCATCGAGGTCTACCTCGCGGTGACGGCGTGCTACGTGGTGTCGGCCCTGGCCATCAACCGGCTCATGGCCTTCATCGAGAAGAAGACCCGCGTGCCGGGCTTCATCGTCTCGGCCAGCGGCGGCGGAGGACACTGACATGATGAATCTCGACCTGTCCTTCTACAACTGGGACGTCATCAGCAACTTCGTCATCAAGGGCTTCTACTTCAGCATCATGCTGACGGTGGTCGCCACGATCGGCGGCGTGATCTTCGGCACGATCCTCGCGCTCATGCGCCTGTCGGGCAAGAAGTGGCTCGATGCGCCCGCGGCGCTCTACGTCAACGGCATGCGCAGCATCCCGCTGGTGATGGTGATCCTGTGGTTCTTCCTGCTGGTGCCGGCCTCGTTCTATTCGCTGTTCGGCTCGGTGGGTTCCAACTACCGCTCCGAGATCTCGGCCGTGATCACCTTCGTCGCGTTCGAGGCCGCCTACTTCAGCGAGATCATGCGCGCGGGCATCCAGTCGATCCCGCGCGGCCAGGTGAACGCGGGCCAGGCGGTGGGCATGACCTACGGCCAGAACATGCGCCTCGTGGTGCTGCCGCAGGCCTTCCGCAACATGCTGCCGGTGCTGCTCACGCAGACCATCATCCTGTTCCAGGACACCTCGCTGGTCTACGCCATCGGCGCCTACGACATGCTCAAGGGCTTCGAGACCGCGGGCAAGAACTTCGGCCGCCCGATCGAGGCCTACCTGCTCGCCGCGGTCGTGTACTTCGTGATGTGCTATGCGCTGTCGTACCTGGTGAAGCGCCTGCACAAGAAAATCGCCATCATCCGCTGACAGAGCACTGAACCGGAGAGAAAGAAATGTCCGAAAAAATGATCGAAATCAAGAACGTCTCCAAGTGGTACGGCCCCGTGCAGGTGCTCAACGACTGCTCGGTCAGCATCGCCAAGGGCGACGTGGTCGTGGTCTGCGGCCCCTCGGGCTCGGGCAAGTCCACGCTCATCAAGACCGTGAACGCGCTCGAACCCTTCCAGAAGGGCGAGATCACCGTCAACGGCATCCCGCTGCACGACCCCAAGACCAACCTGCCGAAGCTGCGCTCCAAGGTCGGCATGGTGTTCCAGCACTTCGAGCTGTTCCCGCACCTGTCGGTGACCGAGAACCTCACGATCGCGCAGATCAAGGTGCTGGGCCGCACGCCCGACGAGGCCAAGACCCGTGGCCTCAAGATGCTCGACCGCGTGGGCCTGATGGCGCACAAGGACAAGTTCCCGGGCCAGCTCTCGGGCGGCCAGCAGCAGCGCGTGGCGATCGCCCGCGCGCTGAGCATGGACCCGATCGTGATGCTGTTCGACGAACCCACCTCGGCGCTCGACCCCGAGATGGTCGGCGAAGTGCTCGACGTGATGGTGAGCCTGGCCAAGGAAGGCATGACCATGATGGTGGTCACGCACGAAATGGGCTTCGCCCGCAAGGTCGCGAGCCGCGTGATCTTCATCGACGTCGGCGGCCGCATCCTCGAGGACTGCACCAAGGACGAGTTCTTCGGCCAGCCCGAGAACCGCCAGCCGCGCACCAAGGACTTCCTCAACAAGATCCTGCAGCACTGAGCGCTGCGCCTTGCGGCGAATGACGAGGGCCATGCCGGCGACGGCATGGCCCTTTTTTCATCGCCGGGCCGCCCCAAGATGAAAACGCCCCCTTGGGGCATTTTTCGTGGCGAGGCGAACGCCCGCTAGACGACGGCGGCGTGCGAGGCGTCGGTGATCCACGCCGGCCATGCCGGTGGGCTCGACGCCACCCAGGCGCCGTGGCCGTCCGCGGCAAAGCCGTGGTCGGGATAGAAGCTGGCGCAGGCCTTGTTCTTGCCGGTCTCGGCGTACAGCGCGGCGAGGCCGGCGGCGGCGGACGGCGCGTGCTCGAACAGCGTGCACAGCAAGGCGGTCTCGATGCCCATGCCGAACACGCGGCACGACATCACGGCCTGCTCGATGGTCGCGCCGCGCAGCAGCGCGACGGCGATCAGGCCGTTGTCGCCGAAGCGGTCGGCGGCGTTCACCGTGACGACGCGCCCCTCGCTCGCGAACAGGGCCTCCATCTCGGCATGGGTCCAGCGCTTGCCGGTGGTGTTGAACTGGTTGGTCTTGTTGACCAGCTCCAGCGCGCGCGCGAACTTCGGATGCGAGGCCGATGCGATGACGTCGAAGCGGGTGCGGATCTCGAGCGACGCGAGATAGTCGTCGCGGCTCATGGCCGTGGCCAGGCCGTCGCGCTTCTGCTTGGCCTGGATCAGCTCGGTGCGTGCCGCCGATTCGGAGGAGATCCGGGCCACCTGCGTGTGGGGCGAAAACAGGATGGCGTTGCGCCACTCGGCTTGGTCGCCCGAGAGCGTCCGGAGTTCGGGAATCGCCCGCGTGACCTCCTCGATCTCGCGCGGGTTGTCGTCGACGAAGAGAACATTGCCGGGCAGCAGGTTGGTCTCCGCCAGGATCTCGCGGATGTTCTTCGACTTCGGTTCCCAGTTGATCTTGAGCGAGCAGAAGTCGTCCACGCTCAGGCGGTTGGAGTAGACGTGGCGGATGCGCTCGACCGTTTCGGCATGGTCGTTCTTGCTCGAGATCGCCAGCAGGCCGCCGCGGCGCTTGAACTCCAGCAGCGCCTCGACATACCCCAGCGGCCAGCCTTCGGTGTGCTCGTGCGGAACGATGTCGTCGAACTCGGCGAGCACGCCTTTCCAGAGCGTGTTGTCGAGGTCCGTGACGATGAGCTTGATCGGCGATTCGTTGCGCAGGACGGTGAGCGCATCGCCCACGCGCGTCATCACCGAACGGATCGCCTCGCCGTGGAAGAAGGCGTGGCTGAAGTGATTGCTGTAGATGTCGGAGACCGCCGCCAGGCCGTGGTAGCCCAGCAGGTCGTTCACTTCGATGTAGCGGCTGGTGCCGCGCGTCTCGAGCAGGGCCGCCAGTTCGTCGTTGAGCGTGCGGACCATGTGATGCAGCGACTTCCTGCGGCCGTTCAGCAGGATGCCCTGGTAGGTGGACGGTGGCTCGACGAAGGCGAAATAGAAGGTCGGCACGACCCCGCCGACCGCCGCCTCGATCTTCTCGACCACGTTGCGCAGGTGCGCGCAGGCGGCTGCGAGGGCGTTGTTGTATTCCTCGTCCGTCAGCGCGCAGGTGTGGATCAGATCGGGGCGCGCGCTGGCCGCTTCCCACAGCACCTGCCGCAGCGTCAGATGCACCACCACGCAGTCGTAGCTTTGCCACGCGACGGCCGGTGGCTCGTCCCCCGGCCTCGACTGCATCAGGAAATGGTCGGCCTTGTGGCCCATCGAGTCGGCCTGCGTCGCGATCGCTTCCGCGATGCAGGTGCCGAGCAGCGCCATGTTCATCGCGCGGGGCGCGCCCGCGCGCAAGGCCTCGGGCTGCAATGCGATGCCTGACCCAGCCTGGGTTGGTGGGGCCTCCTCGGGCGCCGCGCGCTCCGGAGCTTCCGGTGAAGCCACCGGCCCGGTCGCGCGGTGGTCGCGCGACCGCAGGTTCAGGCGACGAAGAATCCTCTGAAAGCCGCTCATCTCTTTGATGGATTGAAGTTTGAGAAGTGACGGCGAGATGGTAAGCGACAGGGCGAAGGGCGATCCGCGCCCGCCCCTCCGGCACTTCACTTCGGCGCCGGCGCCTCGGACAACACCGTGTCGAAGAAGGCCGGAATCTCCCGCCCCAGGCGCGCCAGCAGTGCCTGCCGGTCGAAGCCCGGCGGATCGGCGGCGATGTCGCCGTCGGGCGTCTGGATGGGCATGGACGGCGTGTCCATGAACGCGAAGTGCCAGGCATTGGGGATGCGCTGCAGCTCGGCGGCCGGCATGTTGCGCGCGATCCATTCGGCATGGAAGCGCGGCACCAGGAAGCGGTCCTGCTCGGCTTCGTAGATCCGCGTGGGCACCCGCACCTGGGCCAGCGACGCGGCCGTGAAGGGCACGCCGGCCGGGGCCATGGCCACGACGGCGCGCACGCGCGGGTCGCGCAGCGAAGGCAGCAGCGATG
>NZ_JBZAYE010000358.1:0-7542 GCF_058244205.1 Variovorax sp. 20P10.2.4 | reverse complement strand
AGGTGGCCGCCGAGCAGCTGCAGGCGGTGCTGCTGGCCAACGATCCGCAGGCCTACATCGAGAGCTGCAACGCGGTGGCGGCGATCGATTTCCGCGACAGCAACCGCCGCATCGCGGTGCCCACGCTGGTGATCGGCGGCCTGCAGGACGAGGCCACGCCGTTCGCGATGTCGGAAGCCATCGCGGCGGCGATCCCGAACGCGCGGCTCGCCAGCATCGATGCCGCGCATGTGAGCGCGGTCGAGCGGCCGGTCGAATTCGCGCAGCTGCTGATCGATTACTGGCGCAGTCTCTGATTCGGCGGGCGTATCGATGGTCCGCCGGACCTAGGTGTAACCCCTGATTCGTGCGAAATTCGCACGATTGCGTTCGATGATCGATCAAAGACGACGCTAAATGGTTGTGGGCACGGGCCGGCGTTCCTAAAGTCGCTCCCGTGAACACGCTCCAGCCCTCCGCCGACCTTTCGCAACGCGCCGCGACGCGCATGCACCGCTCGATCGCCACCGTGTCGCTCAGCGGCACCTTGCGCCAGAAGCTCGAGGCGATCGCGGCGGCGGGCTTCGACGGCATCGAGCTGTTCGAGAGCGACTTCGTCAACTTCAAGGGCACGGCCGCCGAACTGCGCGGCCTCGCGGCCGACCTGGGCCTCGCGATCGACCTCTACCAGCCGTTCCGCGATTTCGAAGGCATGCCCGAGCCGCAGTTCCGCCGCGGCCTGGAGCGCGCCGAGCGCAAGTTCGAGCTGATGGCCGCGCTGGGCGTGCCGCTGATGCTGTGCTGCTCGAACACCTCGCCGCTCGCGCTCGACGATCCCGCGCGCGCCGCCGCGCAGCTGCATGCGCTGGCCGAACGCGCCGCGGCCCACGGCCTGCGCGTGGGCTTCGAGGCGCTGGCCTGGGGCCGCTTCACGTCGCGCTATGGCCAGGCCTGGGACATCGTGCGGCGCGCCGGCCATCCCGCGCTGGGCCTGATCCTCGACAGCTTCCACACGCTCTCGCTGCGCGACGATCCGGCCGGCATCGCCGACATCCCGGGCGAGAAGATCTTCTTCCTGCAGATGGCCGATGCGCCGCAGCTCTCGATGGACGTGCTGCAGTGGGCGCGCCACCACCGCGTCTTTCCGGGGCAGGGCGACTTCGACGTGGCGGGTTTCCATGCGCAGGTGCTGCGTGCCGGCTACACCGGACCGCTGTCGCTCGAGATCTTCAACGACCTGTTCCGCGAGACGCCGAACCGCCGCACCGCGGTCGATGCGATGCGCTCGCTGCTGTATCTCGAGAGCCAGGTGCGCGAGCACGTGGCCACTGCGCCGGCGCAGCCGCTGCTGTTCGCTCCGCCGCAGGCGCCGGCCTTTCGCGGGCTGTCCTTCATCGAATTCGCGGCCGACGAGTCTTCGGCCGGCGCGCTCGGCACGCTGCTGCAGCAACTGGGCTTTCGCCGCGCGGGCCGCCATCGCTCGAAGGCCGTCACGCTCTACCGCCAGGGCGACATCCACATGGTCGTGAATGCGCAGCCCGGCAGCTTTGCGCGCACGCGCTTCGAGGCGCACGGCACCTCGGTCTGCGCGCTGGGCGTGCGTACCGACGATCCGCAGGCCGCGGTGGCGCGCGCCACCGCGCTGTGCTCGCAACGGCACGACAGCCCGGTCGGCCCGGGCGAGCAGGCCGTGCCCGCGATCGTGGTACCGGGCGGCAACCTGCTGCATTTCATTCCGTCGTCGCTCGGCGCCACAGGGCTCTACGAGGCCGACTTCATCCTCGAGCCCGGCGAAGCGCAGGGCGAAGAGGGGGGCGATGACGCCGGCCTGCGCGCCATCGACCACGTCGCGCTCGGCCTCGCGCTCGACCAGCTCGACACCTGGGTGCTGTTCTCGCGCGCCGTGCTCGGGCTCGAGGTCGGCGAGAGCCTCGAGCTGGCCGATCCCTTCGGCCTGATCAAGAGCCGCGGCGTGGCCGATGCCGCGCGCAGCCTGCGCCTGGTGCTCAACGTGTCGCTGAGCCAGCGCACGCGCACCGCGCGCACCGTGCATGCGCAGGGCGGCGGCGCGGTGCACCACGTGGCGCTGCGCAGCGACGACATCTTCGCGTCGGTGGCGCGGCTGCGCGCCAACGGCGTGCGCTTCGTGCCGATCTCGGACAACTACTACGACGACCTCGCCACGCGCATCGTGCTCGATGCCGCGCTGCTCGAACGCATGCGCGCGGCGGGCGTGCTGTTCGACCGCTCGCCGGCCGGCGACTACCTGCACATCTACACCGAGAGCTTCGAAGACGGCCTGTTCTTCGAGGTGGCGCAGCGCATCGGCGGCTACGACGCCTACGGCGCGCTCAACGCGCCGGCGCGCATGGCCTCGCAGGCCCAGGACTGATTTCCCTTTCGTTCACCCAATCATTCACCCGCTCATCCTCGTCCACACCGGAGACAAACCATGGCGAACACCACGGCTCACGAGCCTCAAGGCAAGCACCAGTCGAAGAAGGCCGCCGCCAGCGGCTGGATCGGCTCGGCGCTCGAGTACTACGACTTCTTCATCTACGCCACCGCCGCGGCGCTGATCTTTCCGCAGATCTTCTTTCCCAAGGGCGACCCGACCACGGCCATCATCGCCTCGCTCGCGACCTACGGCGTGGGCTATGTCGCGCGGCCCATCGGCGCCTTCGTGCTCGGCCACTGGGGCGACACGCACGGGCGCAAGCAGGTGCTGATCCTGTGCATGTTCCTCATGGGCTTCTCGACCGTGGCCGTGGGCCTGCTGCCCACCTACGACCAGATCGGCCTGGCCGCGCCCGTGCTGCTGGTGATCCTGCGGCTGATCCAGGGCTTCGCGGTGGCCGGCGAGATCTCGGGCGCGAGCTCGATGATCCTCGAGCACGCACCCTTCGGCCGGCGCGGCTTCTTCGCGAGCTTCACGCTGCAGGGCGTGCAGGCCGGCCAGATCATGGCGGCCGCCGTGTTCCTGCCGCTCGCGCACTACATGCCGGAAGAGGCCTTCAACTCGTGGGGCTGGCGCATCCCGTTCCTGCTGAGCTTCGTCGTCATCATCGCGGGCTACGTCATCCGCCGCGAGGTCGACGAGACCCCGGCCTTCGCCGAGGCCGACAAGAAGGGCGAGGTGCCGCGCTCGCCGATCGTGCAGGCCTTCACCGACAGCTGGGCCGACATGCTGCGCGTGGTCTGCATGGCGCTGATGAACGTGATCCCGGTGGTCGCCACCATCTTCGGCGCCGCTTACGCGGTGCAGTCGGCCTACGGCATCGGCTTCCAGAAGGACGTCTACCTGTGGATCCCGGTGCTCGGCAACATCCTCGCGGTGCTGGTGATCCCGTTCGTGGGCAACCTCTCGGACCGCATCGGCCGCAAGCCGCCGATCATCGTCGGCGCGCTGGCCTCGGGCCTGCTGTCCTTCGCTTACCTCTATGCCATCAGCGTGCGCAACGTGCCGCTCGCGATCTGCATGTCGCTGCTGATGTGGGGCATCGTCTACCAGGGCTACAACGCCACCTTCCCGAGCTTCTATCCCGAGCTGTTCCGCACCCGCAACCGGGTGTCGGCCATGGCCATCTCGCAGAACATCGGCACCACCTTCACGGCCCTGCTGCCCGCGCTGTTCGCGACCGTGGCGCCTCCGGGCTCGGCCAACATCTGGCTCACCGTGGGCAGCATCACCTTTGCCGTGACCGTGCTGGCCGCGCTGGCCGCGATGAGTGCACGCGAGACCTACCGCGTGCACATGAACGACCTCGGCGACCCCGATGCCGTGCCGGTCGACAAGGCCGAGTACGACCGCCTGCGGGCCCGGACCCTGGGCGCGAGCCCGGTCACGGCGCGCGCCGCGGCCTGACGCCACGGAGGTGGGGCGGCGGAAGACCTTGCACCTGACAAGGCCGCCGCCGCGCGGAAGAATGGCGGCCATGACGACCCCATCCTCCTCCCACCTCAAGATCGATTTCGTCTCGGACGTCTCCTGCCCCTGGTGCGCCGTCGGCCTGGGTTCGCTCGAGGCCGCGATCGCGCGCGTGGCGCCCGGGGTGACGGCCGAGCTGCACTTCCAGCCCTTCGAGCTCAACCCGCAGATGCCGCCCGAGGGCCAGGACACCTTCGAGCACCTGAACCAGAAATACGGTTCCACGCGCGAGCAGCAGGCCCAGATGCGCGAGGCCATCCGCCAGCGCGGCGAGGCCGTCGGCTTCGTCTTCAACCCCGAGGGCCGGCCGCGCATCTACAACACCTTCGACGCGCACCGGCTGCTGCACTGGGCCGAGCTCGAGGACGCGGCCAAGCAGGTCGCGCTGAAGAAGTCGCTGCTCAAGGCCTACTTCACCGATGCCGAGAATCCCTCCGACCCCGAGGTGCTGGTGCGGCTCGCTGCCGCAGCGGGCCTCGATCCCGTGCGGGCGCGCGAGATCCTCGCGAGCGACGAATACGCGGCCGAGACCCGCGCGCGCGAGCGCATGTACACCGACGCCGGCATCCACTCGGTGCCCGCAATCATCATCAACGACCAGCACCTGATCTCTGGCGGCCAGCCGGTGGAGGTGTTCGAGCGCGCGCTGCGGCAGATCGCGGGGGCGCAGCCCAGCGCGGTGGCGTCGGCCTGATCCCTTTCAGCCGTCTTGGGCCGCGGGCGCGTTTCGCCTTGAAACGAAGCTGACTCGCGGCTTTACACGGCGCTGGCATGCTGGGGTCAACCGCGCATCGACGGCGCGGGTTGAACCCACCATGCACACGTTTCCGATCCGGTCGCGCCTCGCGAAGGGCGCATGGATGGCGGCCGCCACGCTGTGGCTCGTGGGCTGCGCGCTCGGCACGCGGCCCGATGCGCCGCCGCTCGCATTGCGCGGCGCACCGCCAGATGCACTGACCCAATTGCGATGGCTCGACCGCGTGAGCTGGGGCGCGAATGCGAGCGGCCAGGCCGAGGTCGCGAAGCAGGGCCTGGCGGAGTGGATGGGCCGCCAACTGGAACCCGTACCGCAGCCACTGCCGCCCGAGGCCCAGGCGCAGATCGACGCGATGGAGATCGCGCGCACGCCCGTGGACACGCTCGCGGTCGCGCTCGATGCCGAGCGCAAGGCGGCCGACGCGCTGCCCGACGAAGACCAGAAGAAGGCCGCGCGCCAGGCCTACCAGCAGCACCTGAACCGGCTCGCGCGCGAGGCGCAGCAGCGCTTCGTGCTGCGCGCGCTCTATTCGCCGAACCAGCTGCAGGAGCAGATGACCTGGTTCTGGATGAACCACTTCAACATCAGCTCGCGCAAGGGCGGCAACATGCGCGCGCTGATCGGCGACTACGAAGAGAACGCGATCCGCCCGCATGCATTGGGCCGCTTCCGCGACCTGCTTGGCGCCACGCTGCGCCATCCCGCGATGCTGCGCTACCTCGACAACGCGCAGAACGCCGCCAACCGGATCAACGAGAACTACGCGCGCGAGCTGATGGAGCTGCACACGCTGGGCGTGGGCAGCGGCTATTCGCAGGCCGACGTGCAGGAGCTCGCGCGCGTGCTCACCGGCGTGGGCGTGAGCCTGCAGCCGGCCGATGCACTGCCGCCCAAGCTCAGGCCCGCGATCGCCGCCGACTACCGGCGCCAGGGCCTGTTCGAGTTCAATCCCAACCGCCACGACTACGGCCCCAAGACGCTGCTCGGCGAGCCGATTCGTGGCCGCGGCCTGGCCGAGGTCGACGAGGCGCTCGACCGCCTCGCGCGCGCGCCGGCCACCGCGCGCTTCGTCTCGCGCAAGCTCGCCGTCTATTTCGTGGCCGACGATCCATCGAACGCGCTGGTCGAGCGCATGGCGGCGAGCTTCACGCGCAGCGACGGCGATATCGCCGCCACCCTGCGCACGCTGTTCGAGTCGCCCGAGTTCGCGGCCTCGCTGGGCCGCAAGTTCCGCGACCCGGTGCACTACGCAGTGGCCGGCGTGCGGCTGGCCTACGACGGCCGCGTGGTGGCGAACGTGGGGCCGATGCTCAACTGGATCGACCGCATGGGCCAGCCGCTCTATGGCCACGAGACGCCCGACGGCTATCCGCTGCACGAGGCCGCCTGGGCCAGCGCGGGGCAGATGAACACGCGCTTCGAGATCGCGCGCACGCTGGGTGCGAACGGTGCCGTGCTGTTTCGCACCGATGCCAAGGCGCCGCTCGAGAGCCCGGCCTTCCCGCCGCTGGCCGAGTCGCCCGCGGTGCGCGAGATGCAGACTGGCTTCGGCGCCGGCACGCGCGAGGTGCTCGCGCAGGCGAAGAACCCGCCCGAATGGAACACGCTGCTGCTGGCCGCGCCCGAGCTGATGCGCCGCTAGCGCCCCCTCGAAAAAGGACAAGTCCATGCAACGCCGAGAACTGCTCCGTTTCGCCGCCGCCGCGCCACTGGCCGGCGCCGCCGCCCGCCTGATCGCCGCGCCGGCCGCCGAGGGCGCCAAGCTGCTGGTCGTGTTCCTGCGCGGTGCCTACGACAGCACCAGCCTGCTGGTGCCCACCTCGAGCGACTTCTACTACGCCTCGCGGCCCGGCATCGCGATCGGGCGACCGGGCACTGGTGGCGGCGCGCTGCCGCTCGATGCCGACTGGGGCCTGCATCCCGCGCTGGCGCAGAGCGTGATGCCGCTGTTCCAGCAGAAGCAGGCCGCGTTCATCGCCTTCGCCGGCACCGACGACCTCACGCGCAGCCACTTCGAGACGCAGGACGGCATCGAGCTGGGCCAGGCGCTCGACCGCCGGCGCGACTACCGCTCGGGCTTCCTCAACCGCCTCGCGGGCGTGCTCGGCGCGGGACCGCTCACCGATGTCTCGCCGATGGCCTTCACCGACCAGTTGCCGATCTCGCTGCGCGGCGATGCGAGGGCCGCCAACATGGCGCTCGCGGGCAATGCGCGGCCCACGCTCGATGCGCGCCAGAGCCAGCTCATCGCCTCGATGTACCGCGACACGCCGCTCGCGCAGACCGTGGCCGAAGGCTTCCAGGTGCGCGACGAGGTGCGGCGCGCGATGCAGGCCGAGATGGATGCCGCCAGCCGCAACGCGATGACCGCCAAGGGCTTCGAACTGGTGGCGCGCCGCATGGCCGCGCTGATGCGCGAGCGCTACGACCTCGGCTTCGTCGATGTCGGCGGCTGGGACACCCACGTGGGGCAGGGGGCGGCCACCGGCTACCTCGCGAACCGCTTCGAGGAACTGGGCCGCGGCCTCGCGGCCTTCGCGCAGGAGATGGAGCCCGAGAACTGGCGCCAGACCGTGGTGGTGGTCATCAGCGAGTTCGGCCGCACCTTCCGCGAGAACGGCAACAAGGGCACCGACCATGGCCATGGCACGGTCTACTGGGTGCTCGGCGGCGGCCTCTCGGCGCAGGCCGGCGGCCGCGTGGTCGGCGAGCAGCAGGCGCTGACGGCCACCACGCTGTTCCAGAACCGCGACTATCCGGTGCTCAACGAATACCGCGCGGTGCTCGGCGGGCTGTTCCAGCGCATGTACGGGCTGTCGCCCGCGCAGGTCGCGAAGGTGTTCGACGGCGTGACGCCGAAGGACTTGAAGCTGGTGTG
>NZ_JBZAYE010000357.1:0-7556 GCF_058244205.1 Variovorax sp. 20P10.2.4 | reverse complement strand
GAGCCCGCGCAGGTCGAGGCCGTGTTCGCCACCTTCGGCGAGCGCGCGCCCGCGGGCTCGGTGCTGGCCTTCGATGCCATGTGCTGGCTCGCCACCGGCCGCGCGCACCGGCATCCCTCGGTGCGGCCCACGGGTGCGCAGTTCCGCTGGGGCCTGCGCCGGCCGGACGAGCTGGCGCGCGCGCATCCGCGGCTGCGGCTCGCGGGCACCCACGAGGTGATGGCGGGCTATGGCTTTCCGCACGGCATGCTGTCGCGCGCGATCGGCGCCTTCTTCGGCGTGCCGATGTACGCGGTGTATGCGCTGCACGCCGTGGGCTGAGCCGGCTCGATACACAAACGCACAATTTCACCGCATCGCCGGCCTTGTCCGGCGGCGTTTGCGCGGAATGGCTGACGCGCCGCGGGCCGTTGCCACGGCAAGCTTCAGACTCGTCCCGCCCGCCGAACCCGTGCCCTCCCGCACAGGCCGGCGCCTGCGACGAAGGAGTTCCGCGCTGCATTAGGATCGTCCGGCTCGCCGCCGCGGTACCCCGTGTCCGCATCGGCGCCAGGCACCGGCCGCCACGCCAGCGCCCTCTTCTTCGTCCGTCTCCCGGAGTTCACCCGAACTCGCCAGAGAAATCGCAACCCTCAAGAAAACATGCTTGATCGCCGATCCTTCCTTGCCGCCGGCAGCGCCGCCGCCACCCTCGCCGCCCTCGGGCTGCCCGCCGAAGCGCTGGCCGCCAACGGGCTGCAGCTGAGCCAGCCGAGGCCCTTCTCGTTCGACAACCTGGTCGCCGAAGCCAAGTCGCTCGCCGGCCGGCCCTACGCGGCACCGGCGCCGCTCGCGCCGCAGGTGCTCGAGAAGATCGACTACGACGCGCACGGCAAGCTCAAGTTCGACCCCGCCAACGCCCTGTTCCGCGACGGGCCCGGCGCCTTCCCGGTCACCTTCTTCCACCTCGGCCGCTTCTTCCAGACGCCGGTGCGCATGCACGTGCTCGAGAGCTCCGACGGCGACGGCTTCGCGCGCGAGGTGCTCTACAGCCCCTCCTACTTCTCGATGCCGCCCGACAGCCCCGCGCGCGCGCTGCCCGAGGGCGCCGGCTTCGCGGGCTTCCGCCTGCAGGAAAGCCGCCTGGGCGACCAGGCCAAGCTCGACTGGCAGAAGAACGACTGGGTCGCCTTCCTCGGCGCCTCGTACTTCCGCGCCATCGGCGAGCTGTTCCAGTACGGCCTGTCGGCGCGCGGCATCGCGCTCGAGGTGGCCGTGCCCGACCGGCCCGAGGAATTCCCGGCCTTCACGCGCTTCTATTTCGAGACGCCCGCAGCCGGCAACACGAACTCGATGACGGTCTATGCGCTGCTCGAGGGACCGAGCATCACCGGCGTGTTCAAGTTCGTGATGCAGCGCGGCAAGGCCGTGATCATGGACATCGACTCGCGCCTGTTCCTGCGCCGCGACGTGGCGCGCCTGGGCCTGGTGCCGCTGACCTCGATGTACTGGTATTCCGAGACCGCCAAGCCCACCGCGATCGACTGGCGCCCCGAGGTGCACGACTCCGACGGCCTCGCGATCTGGAACGGCGCGGGCGAGCGCATCTGGCGCCCGCTCAACAACCCGACGCAGACCCGCGCCTCGGCCTTCGCCGACACGGGTCCCAAGGGCTTTGGCCTGCTGCAGCGCGACCGCGCCTTCGACCACTTCCAGGACGGCGTGTACTACGAGAAGCGCCCGAGCCTGTGGGTCGAGCCGCTGGGCGACTGGGGCGAGGGCTCGGTGCAGTTGATCGAGATCCCGACCGACGACGAGATCCACGACAACATCGTCGCCTTCTGGGTGCCCAAGGCCGATGCCAAGGCCGGCGCCAGCTACAACCTCAAGTACCGGCTGCACTGGACCGACCAGGAGCCCTATCCCTCGCCGCTCGCGCGCTGCGTGGCCACGCGCATCGGGCGCGGCGGCCAGCCGGGCCAGCCGCGGCCGCCGGGCGTGCGCAAGTTCATGGTCGAGTTCATCGGCACGCAGCTCGCCAACATCCCGTTCGGCGTCAAGCCCGAGCTGGTGCTCACGGCCTCGCGCGGCAAGTTCTCCTACATCTTCGCGGAGGCCGTGCCCAACGGCGTCACCGGCCACTGGCGCGCGCAGTTCGACTTCACGGCCGAGGGCAACGAGCCGGTCGACATGCGCCTGTTCCTGAAGAACGGCGACCAGACGCTGACCGAGACCTGGCTGTACCAGTACCAGCCCGGCTGAGGCCAACGGGCTTCTTTCAGCGCGGCTTGCGCTGCTTGTCGTAGGGCGCGAACAGCTCCACCGCCCAGTCGACGAACACGCGCAGCTTGGCGCTCAGGTGCCGGTTGGTCGGGTACACCACGTGCAGCGGATAGGGCTCGGGCGCGAAGCCCTGCAGCACCTCGACCAAGGCACCGCTCGCGAGATACGGCGCGGCCATCAGGTCGAAGGTCTGCGCCAGGCCCATGCCGGTGAGCATCGCGCTCAGGTGCGCGGTGCTCTCGTTCACGCCCACCACCGTGTGGCCGTGGATCTCGATGCGGTCCTCGCCGCGGCCGTAGCGCAGCGGCACCGGCCGGTTGCTCAGCGACGAGAAGTAGCCCACCACGCGGTGCCGGCCGTCGCCGATGTCGGCCGGGGTCTTCGGCACGCCATGGCGCTCGAGATAGCCGGGCGTGGCGCAGGTCACGAAGGGCATGGTCGCGATGCGGCGCGCCACCAGCGTCTGGTCGTCGAGCGGGCCCGCGCGGATCACGCAGTCCACCGCATCGCCGACCAGGTTCACGGGCCGGTCGCCCACGCCGATCTCGAGTTCGATCTCGGGATAGCGCGCATGGAAGGCCGGCAGTTGCGGGATCAGGATCATGTTGGCCAGCGAGGAGCCGACGTCCACGCGCAGCCGCCCGCGCGGATTGGCCTGCGCGTTCGTGAGGTCCGACTCGATGTCCTCGAGCTCGGCCAGCACGCGCGCGGTGCGCTCGTAGTAGGCCGCGCCCTCGGGCGTGACCGTCACGCGCCGGGTCGTGCGCTGCAGCAGCTTCACGCGCAGATGGGTCTCGAGCTGCTGCACCATCTTCGTCACGGTCGGCTTGGGCATCTGCAGCGAATCGGCGGCGCGCGTGAAGGTGCCGGCCTCGACCACACGGGCGAAGACGCGCATGGCGGCGATCTGGTCCATCGGCCGATTATTAGTGATTCGTGAATAAACAAGTGGCACGCGGCGTCTTGGTCGGCACGGGGGTCGCGCCCAAACTTCCTTCCATCGCCAACGCCGCCTCGCGGCATCACCCAAGGAAAGAAGTCATGTCCACCTCTTCGCTCAAGCTCGATGGAAAGATCGCCCTCGTCACCGGCGGCACCAGCGGCATCGGCCTGGCCACCGCGCAACGCTTCGTGGCCGAAGGCGCCCACGTCTTCGTCACCGGCCGCCGCCAGGCCGAGCTCGACGCGGCCGTGAAAGCCATCGGCCGCAACGTCACGGGCGTGCTCGGCGACGTCTCGAAGCTCGACGACCTCGATCGCCTCTACGACACCATCCGCGCGCAGAAGGGCCGGCTCGACGTGCTGTTCGCCAACGCGGGCGGCGGCAGCCTGGTGCCGCTGGGCCAGATCACCGAGGAGCACTTCGACAAGATCTTCGGCATCAACGTGCGCGGCCTGCTGTTCACCGTGCAGAAGGCGCTGCCGCTGATGGGCAAGGGCTCGTCGATCGTGCTGAACGCCTCGATCACCAGCATCAAGGGCACGCCGGCCTTCAGCGTCTACAGCGCGACCAAGGCCGCGGTGCGCAGCTTCGCGCGCAGCTGGGCCGTGGACCTGAAGGACGCCGGCATCCGCGTCAACGCGGTGAGCCCGGGCGTGGTGCCGACCCCGGCCTACGAGCTGCTGGGCCTCACGCCCGAGCAGGTGAAGGGCTTCATCGAATCGCAGGCCCAGGCCATTCCGCTGGGCCGCGTCGGCACGCCCGACGAGATCGCCAAGGCCGTGGTGTTCCTGGCCTCGGACGACAGCAGCTTCGTCAATGCCACCGAGTTGTTCGTCGATGGCGGCATGGCGCAAATCTAGGCACGCCCCCAGGCTGCGCGACACTGCGTGTCGCTACGCCAACCCCCTCGCCGGGGGAGACACCAGCGGCCCGGCAAAGCCGGTTCCGCGGTGTCCCGCGAACAGAGGGTGCGCTCAGCGCTTGGTCACGGAGATGAGTTCGATCTCGAAGTTCAGCGTGGCGTTGGGCGGAATCACGCCGCCCGCGCCGCGCGAACCGTAGGCGATCGACGGCGGGCAGGTCAGCTTGGCCTTGCCGCCCGGCTTCATCTTCTGCACGCCCTCGGTCCAGCACGGGATCACGCCGTTGAGCGGGAACTCGGTGGGCTCGTTGCGCTTGTAGGAGCTGTCGAACTCCTTGCCCGAATCGGGGAAGGTGCCGCGGTAGTGCACCTTGACCACGTCGGTCGCGGCCGGCGAGGCGCCCGTGCCTTCCTTGAGCGACTGGTAGATCAGGCCGCTGGCCGTGGTGACGGGCGCGGACTGGGCCCACGCGGCGGACACGGCGCAGAAGGACACGAGAGCGGCACAGAACAGGGACTTCACGGGATACCTCGAGGGAATGGTGGGAAAGGGCCGATTATGGCCAGCGCGAATGAAGCGCCGAAGCCGGCGATGGAACGGCCCTTGCTTCGCGGCGGGGGTACTGTCAACATCCCCCGAGAGAGGAACTCCCATGCCTTCCACCGAAGCCACGCCCGCCGCGCCCTCCCCCGGCGGCAGCGGCCACCTGAAGAAAGTGCTCGGTCCCCTGCAGCTCTGGGGCATCGCGGTCGGCCTCGTGATCTCGGGCGAGTACTTTGGTTGGAGCTACGGCTGGAACACCGCCGGCACGCTCGGCTTCCTGGTCGCCACGGTGCTGGTGGCCACGATGTACACCACCTTCATCTTCAGCTTCACCGAACTCTCGACCGCCATCCCGCACGCCGGCGGTCCCTTCGCCTACGCGCGCCGCGCCTTCGGCCCGCATGGCGGCTTCGTGGCCGGCTTCGCCACGCTGATCGAGTTCGTGTTCGCGCCGCCGGCCATCGCGCTGGCGATCGGCGCCTACCTCAACGTGCAGTTCCCTGGCATCAACCCGAAGTGGTTCGCGCTCGGCGCCTACGTGATCTTCATCGGCCTCAACTGGATCGGCATCGGCATCGCCGCGGCCTTCGAGCTGTTCGTGACCGTGCTCGCGATCTTCGAGCTGCTGGTGTTCATGGGCGTGGTCACGCCGGGCTGGTCGATGGCCAATTTCGTGGCCAACGGCTGGGCCGGCGGCAGCGTGCTGAACGGCGCGGCCATCGCGGGCATCTTCGCCTCGATCCCGTTCGCGATCTGGTTCTTCCTCGCGATCGAGGGCGCGGCCATGGCAGCCGAGGAAGCGCGCGATCCGCACCGCACGATCCCGATCGCCTACACCACCGGCATCGTCACGCTGGTGGTGCTGGCCTTCGGCGTGATGATCTTCGCGGGCGGCGTGGGCGACTGGCGCAAGCTCGCCAACATCAACGACCCGCTGCCGCAGGCCATGAAGGCCGTGGTGGGCGACAACAGCGGCTGGCTGCACATGCTGGTGTGGATCGGCCTGTTCGGGCTGATCGCCTCCTTCCACGGGATCATCATGGGCTACTCGCGCCAGATCTTCGCGCTGGCGCGCGCGGGCTACCTGCCGCGCTACTTCGCGGGCCTGAGCCCGCGCTTCGACACGCCGCACCGCGCGCTGCTGGCCGGCGGCGTCGTCGGCGTGGTGGCGATCTTCAGCGACGAATGGGTGCAGTTCGGCGGCCAGACGCTCACGGCCAACATCGTGACCATGGCCGTGCTCGGCGCGATCGTGATGTACCTGGTCTCGATGGCCGCGCTGTTCAGGCTGCGCCGCACCGAGCCCTCGCTGCCGCGCAGCTACCGCGCGCCCTTCTACCCGGTGTTTCCCGCCATCGCGCTGGGCCTGGGCCTGGTGTGCCTGGGCGCGATGGTGTGGTTCAACCCGATGCTCACCCTGCTGTTCCTCGTGCTGATGGCGCTGGCCTACGGCTACTTCCTCGCGACCTCGGCGCAGCGCAACGCGGCCGCGCCCGACGAGATGCTGTCGGCGCCCACCTCCACGCCCGCCGCCTGATCGAACGATGCGCTACCGCACCACCATCGCCGGCCAGGGCTTTTCCTTCGACGACCTGCGCCAGGTCATGGCCGCGGCCAGTCCCGCGCGCTCGGGCGACTACCTCGCGGGCATCGGCGCGGCCACCGCGCAGCAGCGCATGGCCGCGCGCCACGTGCTGGCCGATACGCCGCTCGCGCAGTTCCTCAACGAGGCGCTGATCCCCTACGAGAGCGACAACATCACGCGGCTGATCATCGACGGCCACGATGCGCAGGCCTTCGCGCCGGTCTCGCACCTCACGGTCGGCGACTTCCGCAACTGGCTGCTGTCGGAGCAGGCGGACACCGCGGCGCTCACGGCCCTCGCGCCGGGCCTCACGCCCGAGATGGTGGCGGCGGTGTCGAAGCTCATGCGCAACCAGGACCTGGTCTCGGTCGCGAAGAAGTGCAACGTGGTCACGCGTTTTCGCGACACCATCGGCCTGCCCGGCCACCTCGCGGTGCGGCTGCAGCCCAACCACCCGACCGACGACCTGCGCGGCGTGGCCGCCTCCACGCTCGACGGCCTGCTCTATGGCGCGGGCGACGCGGTGATCGGCCTGAACCCGGTGTCCGACAGCCTGCCGGTGCTCGGCCGCCTGCTGCACATGCTCGACGAGCTGATCCAGCGCTTCGAGATTCCCACCCAGAGCTGCGTGCTCACGCACGTCACCAACACGCTGCGGCTGGCCGAGGCCGGCGCGCCGGTCGACCTGGTGTTCCAGTCGATCGCGGGCACCGAGAAGGCCAACCTCTCGTTCGGCGTCACGCCCGAGTTGCTGGCCGAGGCCCACGACGCCGCGCAGTCGCTCCAGCGCGGCACCGTCGGCGACAACCTCATGTACTTCGAGACCGGCCAGGGCAGCGCGCTGTCGGCCAATGCCAACTTCGGCGTCGACCAGCAGACCTGCGAGGTGCGCGCCTATGCGCTGGCGCGCCGCTACAAGCCGCTGCTCATCAACACCGTGGTCGGCTTCATCGGCCCCGAGTACCTGTACGACGGCAAGCAGATCATCCGCGCCGGCCTCGAGGACCACTTCTGCGGCAAGCTCATGGGCCTGCCGATCGGCTGCGACATCTGCTACACCAACCATGCCGAGGCCGACCAGGACGACATGGACAACCTGCTGGTGCTGCTGGGCACCGCGGGCATCAACTTCATCATGGGCATCCCGGGCGCCGACGACGTGATGCTCAACTACCAGAGCACCTCGTTCCACGACGCGCTGTTCCTGCGCCAGACCCTGGGCCTGAAGCGCGCGCCCGAGTTCGAGGCCTGGCTGCAGCGCATGCAGATCACCGATGCGGCGGGGCGGATCGCGCCGCCCTCCTCCAACCGGCTGCTGGCCGGCATGGGCGCCCTGTCGGCGCTGTCCTCATGAGCGATC
>NZ_JBZAYE010000356.1:0-7562 GCF_058244205.1 Variovorax sp. 20P10.2.4 | reverse complement strand
AGGGCCTGGTCGACGCGCCCCGGCTCGCCGCCGCGCGCGCCCATCCCGAATACGCGAGCCTGCCCAAGCCACCCACGCCGGCCCATGCCTATGCCTGGATGCGGCTGCGCGGGCTGCTGCCGGCCGAGAACGAGGACCAGGATGCGCTGATCGAGCGCATCGTCGCGACCCACGGCGATTCGATGGCCGAGGACGCGGAGGACACGCTCGACGAATCCGACGAGCTGCTCGAGGCCGGCGCGCTCGGCCTCTCGCATGCGGTGGTGCAGGCGCTGCGCGACGACGGCCTGCTCGACGCCGAAGACCTCGAGGAGGCGCTGCCGTGGGTGCCGCTGGTGTCCGACCAGCGTGCCGACCCGGCCACCGCCCTCGCCTGGCTGGTGACCGACGGCTGGCTCGAGGAAGAGCGCTTCGAGGCCATCGCCGCGCGCGTGGAGGCCGAGCCGGCCTTCGTCGGCGCGGACGAGCGGCGGCAGATCATCGCGCAGGCGCGCGAACGCATCGCGGCCGAGAACGCGAGCTCGAAGGTCATGGCGCGCAAGCGCTCGACGGGGCTGCGGCCTCCGCGCTGGCTCGGCGTGCTGGCAGTGATCGCGATGATCGGTGCGGCGGGCGCGTACCTGTGGAAGCTGAACGCCCTGCCGGCCTGCAACAGCGACCTGGCGCGGCGCGAACTCGACGGCCTGGTATCGAGCACCAGCAACGACGAGCGGCTGCGTTCCGAGCCCGGCGTCGAGGCCCGCGTGAGCGCGCTGCACGAGATCGGCTTCCTCAAGGTCGACAAGGTGCGCGGCTGCCTGGCCACGCTGTCGCGCGACGGGAAGACCGAGACCATCGGTTTCACCATCGGGTCCGACAGCGGCGGCTCGAGCGGCGACACGGTGGTACGCGGCGCCGAGGCGGCGATCGTCGAGGCGCGCTTCGGCGCGCTCGATGCCGAAGGCCGCCCGCAGCACAACGCCGAGCCGGTCGGCCGGCTGGCGCTCGCGGACGCGCTGCGCGAAGGCGTGGACAACCTGGAAGCGCGCATGCGGGCGCCCAAGAACCTGCAGGAACGCCTGCGCGCGCTGCGCGAAGCGCCGCTCATGGCGATCGATCCGGACCCCAGGCTCCCGCTGACCGAGGTCGAACCCGCCGGCGCCTGCCAGGCCGGAGACGGACAGCAGCAGGTCTGCCCGGTGGTGATGGTCTACGACGACCGCCGGCTCGGCGCGCTCGGCGGCGTGCAAGCCAGCAATGCCGCGTCGCTGCCGCTGCGCGCCGAGATCACGCTGGCGCCCGACGACACCGGCATCTGGCGCGTGGCCGGCGATTTCGAACGCAGCTTCGCGATGGCGGTGGTCGAGGCGCGGCTCACGAAACAGGGCGTGAGCGATGCCGCGCTGGGACCGCTCGAACTGCCCGAGCCGCCGCCGCCTCCGCCGACGCTCGTGATGCCGAAGCTGCCGCCGCCCAAGACGCGATAACCCATGCGCCGAGTCCCGCGCTCAGTGCGCGCCCGGCACGGCCTGGTCGGCCACCGTCGTGCGCCGACCGCGCAGCGCCAGCAGCTCGTTGAACAGCAGCGCGCCGATCACCATGGCGCCGCCGGTCAGCACGCTGGGGGCCGGTCTCTCGTTCGCGCCGAGCCAGGCCAGCGCGATGCCGAAGATCACCTCGAGCAGGGCCAGCAACGCCACCTCGGGCGCCTTCAGCACGCTGGCGCAGAGCACCGACAGCACGCAGGGAATCGCGAGCTGGAACAGGCCGAGAAAAGCCAGCAGGCCGAGGTCGTGCGCGCTGGCGCGGAACGGCATGGCCAGCGGCAAGGTGGCGAGCGTGCACAGCACGGCGCCGATCAGCACCGCGGGCACGAGGTCGATGCGCTGGCCCCTGGCCTGCGCATGCTGCACCACGGTCCAGTTGGCGGCGCCGGCCAGCGGCACGCACAACGCCACCAGCGTGCCCAGCAGCGATCCGCCCGCACCACCGAGCAGCTGCGCGCCGTACATCCATCCAATGCCCAGCCCCGCCACCACGATGGCGAGCCAGGTGCGCGCCGGCAGCTTGTGGCCGATGAACAGCCGCGCCGCGAGCGCGGTGAGCAGCGGCCCGAGCGACATGGTGACCAGCACGCTGGCGGTGGACGCCAGCGTGAGCGCCACCATGAAGGCCGTGAACATCACGGCCCAGCACAGACCCGAGATCCAGAGCTCGCGCCCGCCGGCCAGCAGCGCACGGAACACCTTCGGCCCGCGCCACAGCGGCAGGATCGCGCACAGCGACAGCACGGTGAACAGGCCGCGCCAGAAGGTGATCTCGAAACTGTGCGCGCCCTCGAGATGGCGCGTGACCATGCCCGCCGTGCCCCACATCAGGGTCACGGCCACCATCAGCCCCACGGCGCCGCCGTGGGTCAGGTGCAGGGGCATGGCGCGGAGGCGGTCCTCAGACGGCCGATTCGCGGCTCGCGCGCTTGCGCTCGTGTTCCTTCAGGAAGCGCTTGCGCAGGCGCACGCTCTTGGGCGTGATCTCGACCAGCTCGTCGTCCTCGATGAACTCGACGCCGTATTCGAGCGTGAGGTCGATCGGCGGCGTGATCTTGATCGCGTCTTCCTTGCCCGAGACGCGGAAGTTCGTGAGCTGCTTGGTGCGGGTGGCGTTCACCACCAGGTCGTTGTCGCGGCTGTGGATGCCGACGATCATGCCTTCGTACACCGGATCGTTCGCCTTCACGAACATGCGGCCGCGGTCGTCGAGCTTGCCGAGGGCGTAGGTGAAGATTTCACCGTCGTCCATCGAGATCAGCACGCCGTTCTTGCGGCTGCCGATCTCGCCCTTGTGCGGCTCGTAGCTGTCGAAGATGTTGCTGATCAGGCCCGAACCGCGCGTCAGGTTCAGGAATTCGTTGGTGAAGCCGATCAGGCCGCGCGCCGGGATGCGGTACTCGAGGCGCACGCGGCCACGGCCGTCCGGTTCCATGTTGACGAGTTCGCCTTTGCGCTCGCCCAGGGCCTGCATCACGCCGCCCTGGTGCTGCTCTTCGATGTCGGCCGTCACCAGCTCGATCGGCTCGTGCTTCTCGCCGTTGACGTTGCGGAACACCACGCGCGGCTTCGAGACGGCCATCTCGTAGCCTTCGCGGCGCATGTTCTCCAGCAGGATGGTCAGGTGCAGTTCGCCGCGACCCATGACTTCGAACACGCCTTCTTCGTCGGTCTCGTTCACGCGCAGCGCCACGTTGTGCTGCAGTTCCTTCTGCAGGCGGTCCCAGATCTGGCGGCTGGTGACGTACTTGCCTTCGCGGCCGGCCAGCGGGCTGGTGTTGACGCAGAAGTTCATGGTCAGCGTGGGCTCGTCGACCTTGAGCATCGGCAGCGGTGCCGGGCTCGCGGGGTCGGTCACGGTGACGCCGATGCCGATGTCGGCGATGCCGTTGATCAGCACGATCTCGCCCGGGCCGGCTTCGGTGGCCTGCACGCGGTCCAGGCCCTGGAAGGTCAGCACCTGGTTGATGCGGCCCTTGACGGACTGGCCGTCCGGGCCTTCCATCACCAGCACGTCCATCATCGGCTTCAGCGTGCCCTGGCTGATGCGGCCCACGCCGATGCGGCCGACGAAGGTCGAGAAGTCGAGGGCCGAGATCTGCAGCTGCAGCGGCGCGGCCGGGTCGCCCTTCTGCGAGGGCACGTGCTTCAGGATGGTGTCGAACAGGGCCGACATGTCGGGACCCCACTGCTCGCCGGGCGCGCCCTCTTCGAGCGAGGACCAGCCATTGATGCCCGAGGCGTAGACCACGGGGAAGTCGAGCTGTTCGTCGGTCGCGCCGAGCTTGTCGAACAGGTCGAAGGCGGCGTTGACCACCTTGTCGGGGTTGGCACCGGGCTTGTCGACCTTGTTCACCACCAGGATCGGCTTGAGGCCCAGGGCCAGTGCCTTCTTGGTCACGAAGCGCGTCTGCGGCATCGGGCCTTCCTGCGCGTCGATCAGCAGCACCACGCCGTCGACCATCGACAGCGCGCGTTCCACTTCACCGCCGAAGTCCGCGTGGCCGGGGGTGTCGACGATGTTGATGTGCGTGCCCTGCCAGGTCACGGCGCAGTTCTTCGCCAGGATCGTGATGCCACGTTCCTTTTCGATCGCGTTGTTGTCCATCACCGTGTCGACGACCTTCTCGTGCTCGGCGAAGGTGCCCGATTGGCGCAGCAGCTGGTCGACCATCGTGGTCTTGCCATGGTCCACGTGGGCAATGATGGCGATATTGCGGATTTGCTTGGTCATGGTGTCGCTTCGGTCTGTGGTGCGTTCAAAAGAATTTGCTGGATTTCGATGGGGTTCAGCAAGCGCCCCGGGATCAGTTCATGGGCGGCCACGTGGGCCGTGCCGAGGAAGGCCGGGGGCGATTCGCCGAACACCGCGACCCGGGCCGCATCGGCCCACGGCCCGCGCCGACGCAGGCCGGACAGAAAGCGCCCTGCATCCTCGCTGCCCAGCGTGACGATCGTGTGGCCCTCGACCAGGCATTCGGCAGGCAACAACCGCGCCAGCCGCTCGTCCTCGTCCATGGCCTCGAGGGCCTCGAGCGTGATGCACTGGGCCGCCACGAAGCCGCCGGTGGCGGTGCGGCGCAGCGAGCTCAGGTGGGCGCCGCAGCCCAGCGCCTCGCCAATGTCCTCGCCCAGGGTGCGGATGTAGGTGCCCTTGCTGACCGAGGCCTCGATGCGGATGGCATCGGCCGCGGTCTGCGCGATCTTCAGCGCGTGGATGACGACGTCGCGCGGCGCGCGCTCGACCTCGATGCCCTCGCGCGCGTATTCATAGAGTGCCTTGCCGTCCTTCTTGAGCGCGCTGTGCATCGGCGGCACCTGGCGGATCGGGCCGGTGTAGAGCGCCTCGGCGCGCGCCAGGTCCTCGGCCGTGACCTGGACCGGACGTTCGGCGATCACCTCGCCCTCGGCATCGCCGGTGGCGGTGCGGATGCCCAGCCGCGCGGTGGCGACGTAGGTCTTGTCGGCGTCGAGGTGCAGCTGGCTGAACTTGGTGGCCGCGCCGAAGCACAGCGGCAGCACGCCGGTGGCCAGCGGATCGAGCGTGCCGGTATGGCCCGCCTTCTCGGCGCGCAGCAGCCACTTGGCCTTCTGCAAGGCCTGGTTGCTGGACAGTCCCAGCGGTTTGTCGAGCAGCAACACCCCATGCACAGGGCGCCGCTGCACCCTTGTGCGTGGCGCATTCATGGCTAGTCGTCTTTCGAACGCGAAGCGACGGCCTGCGCGATCAGCGCGTTCATGTCGGCGGCACGCTCGGTGGTGCGGTCGAACACGAAGTGCAGCGTGGGCACGGTGTGGATGTGCAGGCGCTTGAACAGGCCGTTGCGCAGGAAGCCCGCGGCCTGGTTGAGCGCTTCGGTGGTCTCGTCGACGTCGCCGGTGAGCAGGCTGAAGAAGATCTTCGCGTGCGCATAGTCGGGCGTGACTTCCACCGCCTGCAACGTGACCATGCCCACGCGCGGGTCCTTCAACTCGCGCGCGATCAACTCCGTCAGATCGCGCTGGATCTGATCGGCGACCTTGAAGGCGCGGTTGGGAGTGGCGGCTTTTCTTTTGGGCATTGGCGAATGCGGAAGCGTTCCCGGATGTGGAAAGCGCAGATCGCGAAGCTCAGCGCTTCGCGACCTGCGCGTTCGACCGTCCGTTTACAGCGTCCGGGCGATCTCCTTGATTTCGAAGAATTCGAGTTGATCGCCTTCCTTGATGTCGTTGTAGTTCTTGAGCTTGATACCGCACTCGAAGCCTTCGCGCACTTCGCGGACATCGTCCTTCATGCGCTTGAGCGAGTCGACTTCGCCGGTGTAGACCACCACGTTGTCGCGCAGCAGGCGGAAGTGCGAGCTGCGGGTGACATAGCCCGAGGTGACGTACGAACCGGCCACGGTACCGATCTTCGAGGCCACGAACACCGTGCGGATCTCGGCCGAGCCGATGATTTCCTCGCGGCGCTCCGGTGCCAGCATGCCCGACATGGCGACCTTGATCTCGTCCACCGCGTCGTAAATGATGCTGTAGTAGTTGAGCTGGACACCATTGCCCTCGGCCAGCTTGCGCGCGCCGGCATCGGCCCGCACGTTGAAGCCGATCACCACCGCCTTCGAGGCGATCGCGAGGTTGATGTCGCTTTCGCTGATGCCGCCCACGCCCGCATACACCACCTGCACCTTGACCTCGTCGGTCGCGAGCTTGAGCAGCGATTGCGCGAGCGCTTCCTGCGAGCCCTGCACGTCGGCCTTGATGATGATGCGCAGCGTCTGCACTTCGCCCGCCGACAGGTCGGTGAACATGTTCTGCAGGTTCGCGGCCTGCAGCTTCGCCAACTTGGTGTTGCGGAACTTGCCGGCACGGTAGGTGGCGATTTCGCGCGCACGGCGCTCGTCGCTCATCACCATGAACTCGTCGCCGGCCTGCGGCACTTCGGTCAGGCCCTGGATCTCGACCGGGATCGACGGACCGGCCGTCTTGGTCGGCTTGCCGTCCTCGTCGAGCATGGCGCGCACGCGGCCATAGGTCGAGCCGGCCAGCACCACGTCGCCGGTCTTGAGCGTGCCGGACTGAACCAGCACGGTCGCGACCGGGCCGCGGCCCTTGTCGAGCTGCGCTTCGATGACCAGGCCCTTGGCGGCGGCATCCACCGGCGCCTTGAGTTCCAGCACTTCGGCCTGCAGCAGCACCTGTTCGAGCAGGTCGTCGATGCCCTGGCCGGTCTTGGCCGAGACGCCGACGAACGGAACGTCGCCGCCGTACTCTTCGGGCACCACCTCTTCGGCCACCAGTTCCTGCTTCACGCGGTCCAGGTTGGCATCGGGCTTGTCGATCTTGTTGATCGCAACCACGATCGGCACACCCGCCGCCTTCGCGTGCTTGATGGCTTCCTTGGTCTGGGGCATGACGCCGTCGTCGGCCGCCACCACCAGGATCACGATGTCGGTGGCCTGCGCACCGCGGGCACGCATGGCGGTGAACGCCTCGTGACCCGGGGTGTCGAGGAACGACACCATGCCGCGTTCGGTTTCCACGTGGTAGGCACCGATGTGCTGCGTGATGCCGCCGGCTTCGCCCGCGGCCACCTTGGCGCGGCGGATGTAGTCCAGCAGCGAGGTCTTGCCGTGGTCGACGTGACCCATGACGGTCACGACCGGTGCGCGCGGCAGGGCTTCGGCGGTTTGCGCCGACACGTCCTCGTCGGTGAAGGCTTCGGGATCGTCGAGCGCGGCAACCACCGCGTTGTGACCCATTTCCTCCACCACGATCATCGCGGTGTCCTGGTCGAGCGCCTGGTTCATCGTGGCCATCTGGCCCAGCTTCATCAGCTGCTTGATCACCTCGGACGCCTTGACCGACATCTTGTGCGCGAGCTCGGACACCGTGATGGTTTCCGGCACGTGCACCTCGATGATGCGGGCCTCGACCGGTGCTGCCGGGGCGTGCTGCTGGTCGTCGTGGCCACGGTCGTTGCCGCGGCGTCCGCGCGGACCGCCGCGCCAGTTGCCACGGCCCACGCCGCCGCTCGCGTCGCCGCGGGTCTTGATTTCC
>NZ_JBZAYE010000355.1:0-7583 GCF_058244205.1 Variovorax sp. 20P10.2.4 | reverse complement strand
GCGCTCGAACTGACCGCGCTCGAGGTCGACGCCGTGCGCAGCCGCCGCATCGACGAGACCCTGGCCCGCCTGGACCTGCAGGCCAAGGTGGTGGTGGCCGACGCGGGACGGCCCGCCGACTGGTGGGACGGCCAGCCTTTCGACGCCATCCTGCTCGATGCCCCGTGCACCGCCTCGGGCATCGTGCGCCGCCATCCGGACGTGCGCTGGCTGCGCCGCGAGAGCGATACCGCCCAGCTCGCCCTGCAGCAGGCCGCGCTGCTGGCGGCGCTATGGCCCCTGGTCCGGCCCGGCGGACGGCTGCTTTACTGCACCTGTTCGGTGTTTCGGGAAGAGGGTTCGCAACAGATCGATGCGTTTCTTGCACACAACACCGACGCCCGATTGCGGCCATCGCCGGGGCATTTGCTGCCTCAAAGCGGGGCGAATGCCCGTGCCGTCCAGGACAATCCCCTGGGTGACCACGACGGCTTTTTCTACGCCCTGCTTGAAAAGCACCCGGGTTGAACCGCGCAAGCCCCGGTGGCTGGTGCTGCTGGCGCTGGTGGTCGTGCTGCTCGTCACGGTGCTGGCGCCGCCCGTGCTGGCCCAGACGCGCAACGCCGCCGCCGTCACCCAGATGCGGCTCGAGCAATCCGACGATGCCGTCTACCTCAATGCCGCCGTGCAGTTCGAGCTGCCCGCGCTGGTCGAGGACGTGCTCGACAAGGGCATCGCGATCTACTTCGTGGCCGAGGCCGAGATGTTCCAGGAGCGCTGGTACTGGACCGACCGCAAGGTCGCGCAGGCCACGCGCCACATGCGGCTGGCCTACCAGCCGCTGACCCGCCGCTGGCGGCTCAACATCTCGCCGCTGCCGCTGTCGGGCTCGGCCAGCTTCAGCCTGTCGCTGAACCAGAACTTCGACAGCCTCGCCGATGCGCTCGAGGCCGTGCGGCGCGTGGGCCGGCTGCGCATGGGCGATCCGGCCGAGATCGGCGACGACCCGCTGCACCAGGTCACCTTCCGCTTCCGGCTCGACACCTCGCAACTGCCGCGGCCGTTCCAGATCGGCGTGGCCGGCCAGGCCGACTGGAACATCTCCGCCGAGCGCAGCGCGCGCCTGGCGGTGGAGAAGCAGCGGTGAGTTCCAAGCCGCGCAGCGGTGCCGCGGCCACGCCCGCCGCGCGCCGCTCGCGCGCGATGCGCTGGGCCGTGGGCGTCGGCGCCGCGCTGGTCACCGCCATCGGCCTGGTGCTGATGTTCCTGCTGGCCCAGGCCACCAACAACCGCGAGCTCTACGAGCGCTACTACGTGCGCCTGTTCGGCATCAACGTCGTGGTGGCGGTGGTGCTGGTGCTGGTGATCGGCTGGGTCGCGTTCCGGCTGCTGCGCCGGTTGCGACAGGGCAAGTTCGGCAGCCGGCTGCTGATCAAGCTCGCCGCCATCTTCGCGCTGGTGGGCGTGGTGCCGGGCGCACTGGTCTACGTCGTGTCCTACCAGTTCGTCGAGCGCTCGATCGAGAGCTGGTTCGACGTCAAGGTCGAGGGCGCGCTGAACTCGGGCCTGAACCTCGGGCGCGCCACGCTCGATGCGCTGTCCGACGACCTCGCGGCCAAGACGCGCGCGGCCGGCGGCCAGCTCGCGCAGGTCTCCGATGCCAGCGCGGGCCTCGCGCTCGAACGCATCCGCGACCAGCTCGAGGCCACCGACGTGGTGCTGTGGACCAACGCGGGCCAGCTCATCGCCACCGCGGGCGCGTCGCGCTTCCAGCTCAATCCCGAGCGGCCCACGCCGCAGCAGCTGCGCCAGGTGCGCGCCGACCGCGCGATCGCCCACATCGAGGGACTCGACGAGCCGCCGCCGGGCATCCTGCTGCCGCCGGCCACCGTGCGGGCGCTCGCGATGGTGCAGCGCCCGGGCTTCGACCTCGATGCCGCGCCGCGCTTCCTGCAGGTCACGCGGCCGCTGCCGCCCAACGTGGTGGCCAACGCGCTCGCGGTCGACAAGGCCAACCGCGAATACCAGGAGCGCGCGCTCGGCCGCGTGGGCCTGCGCCGCATGTACATCGGCACGCTCACGCTGAGCCTGTTCCTCGCCGTGTTCGGTGCCGTGCTGCTCGCGGTGCTGTTCGGCAACCAGCTCGCGCGGCCGCTGCTGGTGCTGGCCGACGGCGTGCGCCAGGTGGCCGCCGGCGACCTGCGGCCCACGGCCGTGTCGCAGGGCAAGGACGAGCTCGGCGGCCTCACGCGCTCGTTCGCCGTCATGACGCAGCAACTGGCCGAGGCGCGCACCGCGGTCGAGAAGACCATGGGCCAGCTCGATGCCGCGCGCGCCAACCTGCAGACCATCCTCGACAACCTGACCTCGGGTGTGATCGTGCTCGATGCCGGCGGCACCGTGCTGTCGACCAACCCCGGCGCCACGCGCGTGCTGCGCGCGCCGCTCGCGGCCTACGAAGGCCAGCTGCTCACCGAGGTGCCCGGCCTGGCCGACTTCGGCGCCGCCGTGCAGCAGCAGTTCGAGGACTTCCTCGTCGAGCGCATGCAGCATGGCCTCGACCACTGGCAGCATGCCTTCGAGCTGCACGCCACCGGCACCGACCTGCCGCAGCAGGAAGGCGCCATCAACATCGTGGCGCGCGGTGCCGAGCTGCCGGGCGCCGCGCGGCTGCTGGTGTTCGACGACATCTCCGAGATCGTCTCGGCGCAGCGCGCGCAGGCCTGGGGCGAGGTCGCGCGGCGTCTCGCGCACGAGATCAAGAACCCGCTCACGCCGATCCAGCTCTCGGCCGAGCGGCTCGAGATGAAGCTCTCGGGCAAGGTCGCCGCGCCCGAGCAGGCGGTGCTGGTCAAGTCGGTGAAGACCATCGTCGACCAGGTCGATGCGATGAAGCGGCTGGTCAACGAATTCCGCGACTACGCGCGCCTGCCGGCCGCCGACCTCAAGCCCGTCGACCTCAATGCGCTGCTGGTCGACGTGCTCCATCTCTACAACGTCGAGACCATGCCGATCGCGCTGCGCTTCGAACCCGACGAGCGCTGCCGACCGATTCGCGGCGACGCGCAGCAGCTGCGCCAGGTCATCCACAACCTGCTGCAGAACGCGCAGGATGCCGCCGAGGCCGCGGCCGGTGCCACCGGACGGCGCGGCGAGGTCGTCATCCGCACGCGGCTCGGCGATTCGGGACAGCGCGTGCGGCTCACCGTGCAGGACAGCGGACCGGGCTTCGCCGAGAACATTCTCAAGCGCGCGTTCGAGCCCTACGTCACGACGAAAACAAAAGGTACAGGTTTGGGGCTCGCGGTCGTCAAGAAGATCGCCGACGAGCATGGCGCGCGCATCGAGCTGTCCAACCGCGTCGTCGACGGGGCTATAGCCGGGGCGCAAGTCTCGCTATCATTCGCGCTGGCAGGCGAGCCGCAGGCAGCGGCCGCTCACACCGAAGATTCGAAGTAAGTCTTCCGCCGCGCGGCGCGACCGAAAGAGGCCGTCGCACCAACACACCAGCGCACACAACAAGCAGCACTCATGGCAAACATTCTCGTGGTCGATGACGAGCTGGGCATCAGGGACCTGCTCTTCGAAATTCTCAATGACGAAGGCCACAACGTCGAACTCGCGGAGAACGCGGCCGAGGCACGTGCCGCGCGTCAGCGTGCGCGTCCCGATCTCGTGCTGCTCGACATCTGGATGCCCGACACCGATGGCGTGACCTTGCTCAAGGAGTGGTCCACCGCGGGCCTGCTCACGATGCCCGTCATCATGATGAGCGGCCACGCCACCATCGACACCGCCGTCGATGCCACGCGCATCGGTGCCTTCGCGTTTCTCGAAAAGCCCATCACCCTGCAGAAGCTGCTGAAGGCCGTCGAGCAGGGCCTCGCGCGCGAGAGCGCACGCCGCGCCGCGGCCGGTGTCGTGCCCACGCCCACCGGCCATGGCCAGCCCAGCGCCATCACCACCACCGGCGACAGCCTGCTGATGGCGTCGCTCGCGTCGGTGCCCGTGCCCGACCAGGGCCCGCAGTCCACGCAGAGCTTCGATCTCGATCGTCCGCTGCGCGATGCGCGCGACGGTTTCGAGAAGGCCTACTTCGAGTTCCACCTCGCGATGGAGAACGGTTCGATGACCCGCGTGGCCGAAAAGACCGGCCTCGAGCGCACCCATCTGTATCGAAAGCTCAAACAACTTGGTGTGGATCTTTCGCGAGGCCGCAGAAGCGCTGTATAATCGCAGGCTCCACACCGCAGCACGGTGGTTGAACAGGCCTCAAAGCCGGTTCTCCCGGTGATTCGGTGAGGTGCCATACCAGGCCCGGTAGCTCAGTTGGTAGAGCAGCGGATTGAAAATCCGCGTGTCGGTGGTTCGATTCCGCCCCAGGCCACCAAATTGCAAGGCGCTGCAACTTTTTCGAATTGCAGCGCCTTTTGCTTTGGGCGTTGGTTCGAGCGCGCCAGCGGGAGCGGGCCCGCTCAGCGATAGGCCACGAGCAGCAGCAGAATCAGCGTGATCCCCGCGGCGAGCATGCCGGCCTTGAGCAGCCTGCCGCCCAGCCCCTGGTGCGGCAGAAACTGCCGATCCGCGAGCGAGCGCAGGTCGAGGGCATCGGGGTCGAAGCGCGCCAAGCCGACGCGGCGCCGGGCCTCGGTCTCGAGCAGATGGGCCGTGCCCCTGGCGTGCAGCTCGCCCTCGAGCGCGCGTTTGCGCCAGACGCGTGCCTGCTCCTCGAGCTCGCGGTCTGACAGTCCCTCTACGTTTCGCATGCCTGGATTTTGCCTACGGAATTCGGTTGGCGTTGTCGCGCGCGCATTTGCGTCAAAAAGGCCGGTGGAACGCGGGCCGAAAAAAAGCCCGCACGAGGCGGGCCGAATGGTCCGTACTCGCATGGGACCAGGGAGGAAGCCCACCCGAGGGAGGAGGAGAGGTGGGCGGATGGATTCTGGCGATCGATCTGGGAGACATCTTGTCGATGCGGGGCCGGTCGAACTTTCATGGGCGTGACCGATACTGCCGCGCCGCCTCCATGAACCCGCAGCAGCAATCCGACCCGGGCCCTTCCGTCGATGAAGGCCACGACACCGCCCGCGCACGCGGCTCGGTGCTCGAGGTCTTCCTCGCCTTCCTCCAGCTCGGCCTCAGCTCCTTCGGCGGCCCGGTGGCCCATCTGGGCTACTTCCGCGCGGCCTTCGTCGAACGCCGCGGCTGGCTCGACGACAGGAGCTACTCGGACCTGGTGGCGCTGTGCCAGTTCCTGCCCGGGCCCGCGAGCAGCCAGGTGGGCATCGCGCTCGGGCTGGGGCGCGCGGGCTGGGGTGGGGCGATCGCGGCGTGGATCGGGTTCACGCTGCCTTCGGCCGTGGCGCTCGTGCTGTTCGCGGCCGGCGTCACGCAGTGGTCCGCGCTCTCGCAGTCGGGCGCCGTGCATGGGCTGAAGGTGGTCGCGGTGGCCGTGGTCGCGCAGGCGGTCTGGGGCATGGCCAGGACCTTGTGTCCCGATCGCTTGCGCGCGGGCGTGGCCATCGTCGCGGCGCTGCTGGTGCTCGCGGTGCCTTCGGCATGGGGGCAGCTCGCGGCCATCGCCGCGGGTGGCGTGGTGGGCCGATGGGCACTGCAGCTGGTCCCTCTGCCCGCGGCCCGGCATCGTGACTACGGCGTGGGCAAGACGACCGGCGCCGTGCTGCTCGGGCTGTTCGTCGTGCTGCTCGTGGCGCTGCCCTTCGTGGCCGCCGCATGGCACTCGCCAGGGCTTGCCGTCGTTGCCGACTTCTACCGGGCCGGTGCTCTGGTGTTCGGCGGCGGGCACGTCGTGCTCCCTCTGCTGCAGGCCGGGGTGGTGCCGAGCGGGCTTGTGTCGAACGATGTCTTCCTCGCGGGCTACGGCGCCGCGCAGGCGGTGCCGGGGCCCTTGTTCACCTTCGCCGCATTCCTGGGCGCTGTCATGCCCGCCCCCTTCGGCGGCTGGCTCGGCGGACTGGCCTTGCTGCTCGCGATCTTCCTGCCCGCGTTCCTGCTGGTGGCGGGTGCGCTGCCGTTCTGGGAGACGCTGCGCCAGCGCGAAGGTGTGCAGCGCGCGATGGCCGGCGTCAACGCGGCCGTGGTCGGCGTGCTGGTGGCCGCGCTCTACGACCCGGTGTGGACCAGCGCCATCCACACCCGCGCCGATTTCGGATTGGCGCTCGCAGCCTTCGGGCTGCTGGTCTGGGGGCGCATGTCGCCGGTGCTGGTGGTCGCGCTGGCGGCTGTCGCCGGCGGGATGATGGCGCTCTGAATCAGGCGCCGAGCAGCGCGAGCGTCGCTTCGTCGCGCACCCCGCCGTAGTAGCGCGCGAGCACCTCGCCGAAGACCGGCTCGCCGCGCGCGGCGACCTCGAACAGCGTCATGCACGAGCACAGCTTCAGATCGTCGGGCGAGCCGAAGATCTGGTGCGCGCTCTTGCCTTGCACGTCGAGCACGAGCTGCGTGCACTGCCGCAACCGTTGCGAGAGCACCGGATGCGCCCAATAGGCCGTTGCCTCAGCTATGCCCTCGAGCCCGAAGAAGCGCGCCGTCGAACTGCGTCCGAGCGCCGCGAGCTGCGGGAACACGAACCAGATCCAGTGGCTGCGCTTGCGCCCCGCGGCGAGCTCGGCACAGACCTCGGCGTACACCGGGTCCTGCGCGCTCACGAAGCGTTCGAGGTCCCAGGGGATCGATGTCATCTCGAGGTCCTTGGTGGATGCGGCGCGTGCATGCCCGCATCAGACGCAAGCCCGGCGCGCGCGTCAAGCCCGCGCGCCGGATGTCCCGTTCAGGACTTGATGAACGCGAGCAGGTCCGCGTTGAAACGGTCCTTGTGCGTATCGGTCAGGCCGTGCGGCGCGCCGGGATAGACGATCAGCTTGTTGTTCTTCACGAGCTTGGCCGAGGCCAGGCCTGCGGCGCCGATCGGCACGATCTGGTCGTCGTCGCCGTGCACGATCAACGTGGGCACGTCGAACTTCTTCAGGTCCTCGGTGAAGTCGGTTTCCGAGAAGGCCTTGATCGAGTCGTAGGTGTTCTTGTGGCCCCCTTGCATGCCCTGCGCCCACCACGAGTCGATCAGGCCCTGCGAGGGCTTGGCACCGGGCCGGTTGAAGCCGAAGAAGGGACCCGAGGGCACGTCCTTGTAGAACTGCGAGCGGTTCGCGAGCTGCGCCGCGCGCAGGCCGTCGAACACCTCGATCGGCAGGCCACCGGGGTTGGCGGCCGTCTTGAGCATCAGCGGCGGCACGGCCGAGATCAGCGCGGCCTTGGCCACGCGCTTCGTGCCATGGCGGCCGATGTAGCGCGCGACTTCGCCGCCACCGGTCGAGAAGCCGACCAGCACCACGTTCTTCAGGTCCAGCGTCTCGATGACGGTGGCGAGGTCGTCGGCGTAGGTGTCCATGTCGTTGCCGTTCCACGGCTGGCTCGAGCGGCCGTGGCCGCGGCGGTCGTGCGCCACGGTGCGGAAGCCCTGCGAGGCGAGGAACAGCATCTGCGATTCCCAGCTGTCGGAATTCAGCGGCCAGCCATGGCTGAAGACCACGGGCTGCCCGCTGCCCCAGTCCTTGAAGTAGAGCTGCGTGCCGTCCTTGGTGACG
>NZ_JBZAYE010000354.1:0-7654 GCF_058244205.1 Variovorax sp. 20P10.2.4 | reverse complement strand
TCGCCGCTGCTACGCAGCGCCACCCAGCCTTCGTCATGGGCCGCGGCATCTTCGCGCAGCAGCCCCGCCGCACCGAGCAGCCGCCGCGTCTGCAGCGCCACCGGCACGCCGGAATCGAGGAAACGGACGGCGGAGGGTGCCAGCCGCCGCAGCCGGTCCTGCAGCAGCGGATAGTGGGTGCAGCCGAGCACCACGGTGTCGGTCTCGCCAGCGTCGCCGCCGAAGGGGCCGGCCAGCGCCATGTAGTGGGCGCAGAGCTGGTCGATGGCGAGCTCGTCGAGCCGCTCGATCGCCGCCACCAGCCCGTCGCAGGGCACCGAGCGGATGCGCTCGGGATGCGGAAAGGTATGGCGCAGCGCCGCGTACTTGGCGCTCGCCAGCGTGCCGCGCGTGGCCAGCACCGAGACTTGGCCGGTGGCGCTGCCCGCCACCGCGGGCTTGATCGCGGGCTCGAGGCCGACGATCGGCAGCTCGGGGTTCTCGGCGCGCAGCACGTGGATCGCGGCCGTGGTGGCGGTGTTGCAGGCCACCACCAGCGCCTTGATGCCGTGCTCGCGCACCAGCGTCTGGGCCACGCGCCGCGAATGCTCGGTCACGTAGGCGTCGCCGCGCTCGCCGTAGGGCGAATGCGCGGTGTCGGCGAAGTAGACGAAGCGCTCGCGCGGCAGCTCGGCGCGCAGCGCGCCCAGCACACTCAGCCCGCCCACGCCGCTGTCGAACACGCCGACGGGCGAAGTGGATCGGGACGGCTGCGGACGCGCGGCGAGGCTCAAGCGGGTTCCAGCGTGATGGTCTTGAACTCGCCGCTGGCGATGCGCTTCTGCCACTCGGCCGGGCCGGTGATGTGCGCGCTTGTGCCGCCGGCATCGACCGCCACCGTCACCGGCATGTCGACCACGTCGAATTCGTAGATGGCTTCCATGCCCAGGTCCTCGAAGCCCACCACCTTGGCGGTCTTGATCGCCTTGCTCACGAGGTAGGCGGCGCCGCCCACGGCCATCAGGTAGGCGCTCTTGTGCTTCTTGATCGCCTCGATCGCGACCGGGCCGCGCTCGGCCTTGCCGATCATCGCGATCAGGCCGGTCTGGGCCAGCATCATCTCGGTGAAGCCGTCCATGCGCGTGGCGGTGGTCGGGCCGGCCGGGCCCACGGCCTCGCCCTTCACCGGGTCGACCGGGCCCACGTAGTAGATGACGCGGTTGGTGAAGTCCACCGGCAGCTTCTCGCCCTTGGCCAGCATGTCCTGGATGCGCTTGTGCGCGGCGTCGCGGCCGGTGAGCATCTTGCCGTTGAGCAGCAGCGTGTCGCCGGGCTTCCAGCTCGCGACTTCGGCGGGCGTGAGCTTGTCGAGGTCGACGCGCTTGCTCTTCTTCTCGTCGGGTGCCCAGTCGATCTTGGGCCACAGGTCGAGCGAGGGCGCCTCGAGGTAGACCGGGCCGCTGCCGTCCATCACGAAGTGCGCATGGCGCGTGGCCGCGCAGTTCGGGATCATCGCCACCGGCTTGCTGGCCGCGTGGGTCGGGTACATCTTGATCTTGACGTCGAGCACGGTCGCGAGGCCGCCCAGGCCCTGCGCGCCGATGCCCAGGGCGTTGACCTTCTCGAACAACTCGAGGCGCAGGGCCTCGACCTTGGTCAGCTCTTCCTTGCCTTCCTTGGCGAGTTGGGCCTTGGCCTGCAGCTCGTGCATGTCGAGGTCGTCCATCAGGCTTTCCTTGGCCAGCAGCGCGGCCTTCTCGGCGGTGCCGCCGATGCCGATGCCCAGCATGCCCGGCGGGCACCAGCCGGCGCCCATGGTCGGCACGGTCTTGAGCACCCAGTCGACCACGCTGTCGCCGGGGTTCAGCATCACCAGCTTGCTCTTGTTCTCGCTGCCGCCGCCCTTGGCGGCCACCGTCACCTCGACTTTGTCGCCGGGCACGATCTCGGTGAAGATCACCGCGGGCGTGTTGTCCTTGGTGTTCTTGCGGTCGAACTGCGGATCGGCCACGACCGAGGCGCGCAGCGTGTTGTCGGGGTGGTTGTAGCCGCGGCGCACGCCTTCGTTGATGGCGTCGTCGAGGCTGCCGGTGAAGCCGCCCCAGCGCACGTCCATGCCCACCTTGAGGAACACGTTGACGATGCCGGTGTCCTGGCAGATCGGGCGCTGGCCGGTCGCGCTCATCTTGCTGTTGGTGAGGATCTGCGCCATCGCGTCCTTGGCGGCGGGACTCTGCTCGCGCTCGTAGGCCTTGGCCAGGTGGGCGATGTAGTCGGCGGGGTGGTAGTAGCTGATGTACTGCAGCGCGGCGCTGATCGATTCGATCAGGTCGGCCTGCTGGATCGTGGTCGTCATGGTGGGGGGCTTTTTTTAGGGTGTGGAAACGCCCCCCGATTATCTCAGCGCCGGGTTTCGCAGGCTGGGGCGCTCACAAGGTGTGAAGAAACCGTAGCGAGCGCCCCGAGGTCGCGCCGAGGACCGGAGCCGTACTTTGTACGGTGAGGACCGCAGGTGCGAGATCGGGGCGCGCAGTAGGTTTATTCACACCTTGTCAGGCGGGCCCCGCCGCGCGCATACCCGCCGCCAGGAACGGGATCATCTCGCGCAGCGCCTTGTCGAATTCGCGGCCGTTGCTCGCGCCGTCGGAGATCACTTCGAGCCGGCCGGTGTCGGCCAGCACGTACTGGTAGGTGCCCAGCACGAAGATGAAGCGCCAGGCCACCTGCTCCTGCGAGAGCCCGGGCAGGCTGCGCGCGAAGGCGCGCACGAAGCGACGCGAGGAGTCGTCGTAGAGCGAGCTGCGCAGCTTGCTGCCGAAGCGCGTGCCGTCGAGCTGCAGATGGGCCTGCATGCGCAGGAAGTTGCGCCCCCGCGCGCCGCTGAGCGCGAGCGCCACGGCCGGCGTCAGGAAGATCTCGATCAGGCGCTCGAGCCCGATGGGACGGCCTTCCTGCAGCGCCTCTTCGGCATCGAGCAGCCGCATGCGCTCGTCCACCAGCGGCTGGCCGCCGCGCATGTAGGCCTCGAGGAAGAGGGCGTCCTTCGATTTGAAGAAGTAATGAATCATCCCCTGGTTGACCTTGGCCAGGTCGGCCACCGCGCGCAGCGAGCAGCCTTCGAATCCGTGCTCCGCGAACAGCCGCTCGGCCGCGCGCAGGATGGCTTCGCGGCCATCGGTCTTGCGAGGTGTTCGAGGGGCCTTGGGCGCGGGCGCTTCGGCCGTGGAGGCTTTGGGAGTGGCGGGCATCGGGGATCGCGATCGCGCGGCTGCGGGGAAGGGGATCGATGGTAACTGGCCTTGCCGAGGGTCCGATTCCGCGGTTATTATTAGTCGATCGACTAACTAATAAACCCGGCAAATGAACCGCCGGCGGAGACCCGATGACCCTGTTCAGCCTCTTGCGCGGCGCCGCCGCCGCCTTGTCCCTGGCCGTGCTCGCCGCGGCGCCGGCCTGGTCCCAGTACCCCGAGCGCAGCGTTCGCCTGGTCGTGCCTTATCCCGCGGGCGGAGGCACCGACAACATCGCCCGCCTGCTCGCGGACAAGCTCTCGCAGCGCCTGGGCCAGCCCTTCGTGGTCGACAACCGGGGCGGCGCCAACGGCAACATCGGCGCCGACGCGGTGGCCAAGGCGCGGCCCGACGGCTACACGCTGCTGCTCGCGGGCCTGGGCCCGCTGGCCGTGAACCCGGGGCTGTACGCACGCATGCCCTACGACCCGGCACGCGCGTTCGCGCCCATCGTGCAGGTCTCGTCGGCGCCGCTGGTGCTGGTGGCGGGCCCGGGCGCTCCCGCCGGCGACCTGCGCCAGCTGGTGGCCTTCGCGCGCCAGCATCCCGGGCAACTGACCCTGGCCAATGCCGGCGAGGGCTCGCCGCACCACATCTGCGCCGGGCTGTTCGCCCGCGAGGCCGGCGCCAGCGTGACCCATGTGCCGTACAAGGGCGCCGCCCCCGCCATCACCGATTTGCTGGGCGGCAGCGTGCAGGCGCTGTGCGACAACGTGGGCACCATCCGGCCCTTCATCGAGTCGCGCAAGGTGCGGCCGCTGGCCGTCTCCACCCGCGCCCGCACCAGCCTGCTGCCCGAGGTGCCGACTTTCGCCGAGGCCGGCCTGCCGGGCATCGACTTCTCCCTGTGGTTCATGCTGATGGCGCCGGCCGGCACGCCCGTCGACGTGGTGGCGCGCCTCAATCGCGAGGCGAACGCGATCCTCGCGCAGCCCGAGGTGGCCGCGAAGTTCCGCGAGTTCGCCAACGAGCCGGTGGGCGGCACGGTGCAGGCGGCCGCCGCGCACCTGAAGACCGAAACGCAGCGCTGGCCCGGACTGGTGAAGTCCATCGGCCTGGCGCAGCAGTGAGGCGGGGGCAGCCATGCAGTTGATCGACCTGTCCGTCGCCATCGAGAACGACCTGCCGGTGGACCGCCCGGGCAACGGGCCGCGCATCCGCTACCAGCACCACCGCGAGACCTTCGCGGCCCTGGCCGGGCCCTTCGCCGGCCTGCGGCCCGAGGACCTGCCCGATGGCGAGGCCTGGGCGGTGGAGCGCATCGACCTGTCCACCCACAACGGCACCCACATGGACGCGCCGTGGCACTACGCCTCGACCATGGACGGCGGCCGGCCCGCCGCCACCATCGACGAGGTGCCGCTGGACTGGTGCCATCGCCCCGGCGTGAAGCTGGACCTGCGCCACCTGCCGCACGGCCACGTCGCCACGGCCGATGACCTGGCGACGGAACTGCAGCGCATCGGCCACGTGCTGCAGCCGCTGGACATCGTGCTGGTGAACACGGCCGCCGCCGCGCGCTACGGCCAACCCGACTACCTCGACAGCGGCTGCGGCCTGGGCCGCGAGGCCACGCTCTGGCTGACGGCGCAGGGCGTGCGCGTGGTGGGCACCGACGCCTGGTCCTGGGACGCCCCTTTCTCGCACACCGCCCGGCGCTACGCCGCCACCGGAGACGCCTCCCTGATCTGGGAGGGGCACAAGGCCGGCCGTATCACGGGCTACTACCAGATGGAAAAACTGACCAACCTCGACCTCCTGCCCGCCAGCGGCTTCCACGTCATCTGCTTCCCCGTGAAGATCCACAAGGCCTCGGCCGGCTGGGTGCGGGCCGTGGCGGTGCTGCCATGAGCGCCGCGCCGGACTACGCCTTGCTCGGGACCTGGTACCTGCGCGAGGCCTACGCCGTGGACCCCCGGGGCGAACGTCTGTTCGACGTCTACGGCGCCCGGCCCTCGGGCGTCATCCACTACGGCGCCGATGGCCGCATGACGGCGCTCATCACGCACGACGGCCGCGCGCGCCTTTCGGGCTCGGACCGGCAGGACGCCACCGACGCCGAGAGCGCAGCGGCGTACCGCTCGTCGATCGGCTATGCCGGGCGCTACGTCCGCGAGGGCGACTGGATCGTGCACCACGTCGACATCTCGAGCTACCCGAACTGGGTCGGGACCCGCCTGCGCCGCGAGGTGCGGCTGGCCGGCGACACGGTCGAGCTGCGCACCGCGCCGCAGCCGCAGGCGGGTGTCGAGACCGTCCTGAAGCTGGTCTGGCAGCGCGCGCCCATCGGGCTGGATGCCATGCCCGAACCCCTTCGCACACCCACCCCATCGGCCACGCCATGACCAAGCCTTCTAGAAAAGTCATCATCACCTGCGCCGTGACCGGCGCCATCCACACGCCCACCATGTCGGACGCGCTGCCCTACCGACCCGAGGACATCGCCCGCCAGGCCATCGAGGCGGCCGAGGCCGGCGCCGCGGTGCTGCACCTGCATGCGCGGCATCCGGAAACGGGCGCGGTGTCCATCGACCCGGAACGCTTCCAGGCCTTCCTTCCCGCCATCCGCGCCGCCACCGGCGCGGTGGTCAACCTGTCGACCGGCGGCAGCCTCAACCACAGGGTGGCCGAACGCATCGCGCCGGCGCTGCGCTTCTCGCCGGAGATGTGCTCGCTCAACATGGGGAGCATGAACTTCTCCATGCATCCGCTCGCGCAGCGCTACAAGCAATGGAAGTTCGACTGGGAGGAGCCCTACCTGCGCGAGTCCGACGGCTACATCTTCCGCAACACCTTCCGCGACATCGGCATGGCGGCGCGCGCGCTGGAAACGCACGGCATCAAGTTCGAGCACGAGTGCTACGACGTGGGCCAGCTTTACAACCTGAAGTTCTGCATGGACAGCGGCCTGTTCGAGGCCCCGGTCTTCATCCAGTTCGTGCTCGGCATCCTCGGCGGCATCGGCGCGGACCTCGAGAACTTGGTCTTCATGAAGCGCACCGCCGACAAGCTTTTCGGCACCGGCTACCAATGGTCGGTGCTGGGCGCGGGCGCGAGCCAGATGCAGCTGGCCGTGGCCGCCGCGACGCTGGGCGGCCACGTGCGGGTGGGCCTGGAGGATTCGCTGCAGATCGCGCGCGGCGAGCTGGCGACGTCGAACGCGCAGCAGGTGGCGAAGGTACGCCGCCTGCTGGAGGAACTGGGCCACGAGATCGCCACGCCCGACGAGGCGCGCGCCATGCTGGCGCTCAAGGGCGCGGACCGGGTCGCTTTCTGATCCCGGCCGCGCGGCCGGTGGCTACTGCGCCGCGGCCCGCGCCTGCGCGATCCAGCCGTCGAACAGCGATTGGTGCGCGCGGATCCAGCCGTCGGCATGCCGCTCCACGTCCTGCTGGCTGTTGGCGCCTTCGCTCATGCGCAGGTTCTGCGCGTTGATGTCGCCGATCGGCACGTTCATGACCTCGAACAGCTTCGCCGCGGCCGGGTTCTTCTCGGCGAATTCGCGGTTGGCGACGATGCGTTCCTGGTTGGCGAGGAAGCCGTAGTTCTTGCCGTTGGGCTGGCGCGTGTCGATGTTCTCGCCGCTCTGCGAGGCCGAGAACGGCACCTGCAGCCACACCACGTCGGCGCCCGGGCGCAGCACGGCGCTGACCCAGTAGGGCGTCCAGGTGTAGTAGAGGATCGGCTTGTCCTGCTTGAAGCGCGCGATGGTGTCGGCCATCAGCGCGGCATAGCTGCCCTGGCGGTGCGTGACGGTGTCGCGCAGGCCGTAGGCGCCCAGGTGGTTCTCGATCGCGAGCTCGCAGCCCCAGCCGGGGTTGCAGCCCGTGAGGTCGGCCTTGCCGTCGCCGTCGGTGTCGAACAGCTTCGCGATCGCCGGCTCCTTGAGCTGCGCGATGTTGGTGATGTGGTACTGCTCGGCGGTCTTGCGGTCGATCAGGTAGCCCTGCACCGCACCGTCGGCGTACACGCCCTGGCGCCACAGCTTCGCGTCGCCGCCGCTGTTCTTGTAGAAGTCGGCGTGCAGCAGGCTCCAGTGGTTGGCCATGAAGGTGGCGTCGCCGTTGGCGATCGCCAGGTGCTCGGTCGCGGGCTCCAGGTCCTTCATCGGCTCGACCGTGTAGCCGAGCTTCTCGAGCGCGCGCATCACGAGCAGGGTCTGGAAGGCTTCCTCGGCCAGCGAACTCTTGAGCGGCTTGACGACGATGCCCTGGCCGGGCAGGTCGGTGGCGGCGTGCGCCGACAGGGCGAAGGTCGTCGCGGCGGCGAAGGCCAGCGCCAGCAGCCCGAGGCCGCGCGTGAATGGATGCATCGATGTCTTCATGCGTCGTGTTCCTCCGGTGCTTCAGCGGGCCTGGGTCGAGAGGGCAGGCACGGCTTCTTCC
>NZ_JBZAYE010000353.1:0-7658 GCF_058244205.1 Variovorax sp. 20P10.2.4 | reverse complement strand
CCCGATGCCGCGGGCGAACCGATGGTGTCGCCGCACCTGAAGGCGCTGCGCCCGTACCTCGCCAAGGGCGACTTCGCGCCCGGCAGCTGGGGCCAGGCCAATGTCGATGCGCTGGCCGGGCTGGTCGACGTGAACGTGAGCAAGGTCGCGTACTCGGCCTTCTTCAACACCCAGCTCGACTGGGTGCTGCGCCGCGCGGGCATCGACACGGTGGCGGTCTGCGGCATCGTCACCAACGGCGGCGTCGCGAGCACGGTGCGCGATGCGCACATGCGCGACTACCGCACGCTGGTGCTGGCCGACGGCTGCGCGGCCTTCGGCGAGGAGCGCCACCAGACCTCGCTGGCCGACATGCGCAACGTGGCCGAGGTGACGGACTGCGCGGCTTTCGCCGCGTCGCTCGCATGAGTTCGAACCCGTCGCGACCAGTGCGCCGCGCGGCGTCGGTCGAGGCCGAGGTGCGCGTGCCGGTGGCGATCGTCGGCGGCGGCGCCTGCGGGCTCACGGCCGCGCTGATGCTGGCCGATGCGGGCGTGGACTGCGTGGTGCTCGAGCGCGATGCGCTGCCCAGCGGATCGACCGCGCTGTCCTCGGGCTTCATCCCCGCGCCCGGCACGCTCGCGCAGCGCGCGCACGGTGTGCTCGACGACAGTGCCGAGCGCTTCGCCGCCGACATCCAGGCCAAGGCCCATGGCCGCGCGGCACCGGCGCTGGTCGCGGCCTATGCGGGGGCCATCGGCCCGGCGCTCGATGCGCTGCAGGCGCGGCACGGGCTGCGGTGGCTGCTGCTCGATGGCTTCCTCTATCCGGGCCATGGCGTGCACCGCATGCATGCGCTCGAACAGAAGACCGGCGCCGCGCTGATGGCGGCGCTGCAGTCGGCCGCCGAGGCGGCGGGCATTCCGGTGCTGACGCAGGCGCTGGTCGACACGCTGGTGCTCGATGACGGCGACCGCGTGGTCGGCGTCGAGTACGCGCGCCCCGACGGCAGCCGCGAGACGCTGGGCTGCGATGCGCTGCTGCTGGCCTGTAACGGCTTCGGCGGCAATGCGCGGATGGTGCGCGCGCTGCTGCCCGAGATGGCCGAGGCCGCGTTCGGCGGCCATGTGGGCAACGACGGCAGCGCGATCCTCTGGGGCGAGGCGCTGGGCGCGCGGCTGCGCGACCTAGGCGGCTACCAGGGCCATGGCTCCTGGGTCACGCCGCAGGGCGCGCTGATGTCCTGGGCCGTGATGATGGAAGGCGGCGTGCAGCTCAACTGCGAGGGCCGGCGCTTCCACGACGAGACCCAGGGCTACTCGGAAGCCGCGGTGCATGTGCTCGCGCAGCCGGGCGGCATCGCCTGGAACGTGTTCGACGCGCCGCTGCTCGCGCTGGCGCGGGGCTTTCCCGACTTCTGCGAGGCCGAGGCGGCGGGTGCCGTGCGGCGCTGCGAGTCGGTGGCCGCGCTCGCCGACTGCATCGGCTGCGAGGCCGCGGTGCTGCAGGCCACGCTCGAGGCGATGCGTACCGGCACGCCCACGCCCGACGGCCGCGTATTCGCGCGCGGACTCGAGGCACCGTACTTCGCGGTCAAGGTCACGGGCGCGTTGTTCCACACCCAGGGCGGCCTCGACACCGCGCCCGACATGCGCGTGCTGCGCCACGACGGCACGCCCTTCGACAACCTGCTGGCCGCGGGCGGCGCGGCGGGTGGCGTGTCGGGCGACGCGGTCTGGGGCTATCTCTCCGGCAACGGCCTCTTGAGCGCCGTGGCCGGCGGCTACATCGCGGCGCGCACGCTCGCCGCACGCAACCCAACCAGGAACCACTCCGCATGACGAATCCTTCCTTCAAGACCCGGCTCGCGCGCAACGACATCGTGCTCGCGCCCGGCGTGTACGACGCGCTCAGCGCGCTGGTGGCCGAGCAGGCCGGCTTCGAGGCGCTGTACCTCTCGGGCGCCTCCATCGCCTACACGCGGCTCGGCCGCTCCGACGTCGGGCTCACCACCTTCACCGAGGTGGCCGACACGCTGGCGCGCATCACCGAGCGCGTGCGCGTGCCGGTGATCGTCGATGCCGACACCGGCTTCGGCAACGCGCTCAACACCCAGCGCACCGTGCGCGGCTTCGAGCGCGCGGGCGCGGCCATGGTCCAGATCGAGGACCAGACCTTTCCCAAGCGCTGCGGCCATCTCGACGGCAAGGCCGTGGTGTCCGAGCGCGAGATGGTCGGCAAGCTCAAGGCCGCGCTCGACGCGCGCAACTCGAGCGAAACCCTGATCCTCGCGCGCACCGACGCGGTGGCGGTCGAGGGCATGGAGGCCGCGCTCGATCGCGCCGAGGCCTATCTCGCCTGCGGCGCGGACGCGCTCTTCATCGAGGCGCTGCGTTCGCCCGAGCAGATGGACGCGGCCTGCCGGCGCTTCGGCGACCGCGTGCCGCTGCTGGCCAACATGGTCGAAGGCGGCAAGACGCCGATCGAGGATGCCGATGCATTGCAACGGCATGGCTTTCGCATCGCGATCTTCCCGGGCGGCACGGCGCGCGCCGTGACGCACACGCTGCAGGGCTACTACGCGAGCCTGCACCGGCATCGCACCACGCAGCCGTGGCGGCCGCAGATGCTGGACTTCGATGCGCTCAACGCGGTGATCGGCACGCCCGAGCTGATGCTCGAAGGACAGAAGTACGAATAGGCCTCAGCGCAGCGCGCGCACGAGTTCGTCGTAGACCAGCCGCACGCGCGCCGGCACCGGCGCGCGCTGCGAGCGGTAGACATGGATCGGCCAGGACTCGGGCGCCTCGGCCTCGAGCACCTCGACCAGCTCGCCCGACGCGATCAGCGGCTCGGCCAGCGGCCCCGCGAGCTGGCCGAAGCCCAGGCCCGCGCGCACGGCGGTGCACTCGGCCTCCACGTCGTCGCTGATGAAGGCCGGTGCCGCGACCGGCATCTGCCGCCCCTTGCTGAAGAACCAGGACCAGGGCCGGCCCACGCTGCGGTCGAGCAGCGCGGTGAGCGGAAAGCCCGGCAGCGCCTCGATGTTCTCGGGGATGCCGGTGCGCGCGATCAGCGCCGGCGCCGCCACCACGCGCAGCTGCATGCGCCCGACCGTGCGCGCGACGAAGCGCGCATCGCGGATCGGGCCGGCGCGCACGCCGATGTCGATCTGCTCGTCGACCACGTCGGCATGTTCCTCCGACAGCCGCAGGTCGAGCACCAGCCCCGGGTGCGCCGCCAGCATCGGCGCCAGCGCCTCGGGAATCAGGCGCCGGCCGTAGACGTTGGGCGCGGTGACGCGCACCGTGCCCGCGTGCTGCGAGAGCGCGCGCCGGTCGGTGCGGTGGAACAGCGCATCGACGCCGCCGACGGCGGTACGCGCGCGCTGCGCGAGCTGGCGGCCGAAGTCGGTGAGCTGCACGCCGCGCGTGCTGCGGTGGAACAGCGGCTCGCCCAGTTCCTCCTCGAGCTCGCGCACGGCGCGCGTGACCACCTGCGGCGAGACCGCCAGGCGCACTGCGGCATCGCGGAAGTTGGCCGCATCGGCGGCGGCGCAGAACACGCGCAGGGCTTCGAGCCGGTTCGACATGGGTGGGTTAATTGGGGTTGAGTGTTCCTGAATCAGGAATTCTGAAGTCGTGAGAGTTTCATTTACGGGAACGCCCGGATTTTCCACACTGCATGCACTTCTTCAAGTTCTTCAACGCCCAACCCAAGGAAAACACCATGACTTCCGTTCAAGACAACATCCGCGGCAAGGTTGCCATCGTCACCGGCGCCAGCAGCGGCCTCGGCGAATCCACCGCCCGCCACCTGGCCGCCCGCGGCGCGAAGGTGGTGCTGGCCGCGCGCCGCACCGACCGGCTCGAGAAGGTGGTCGCCGAGATCCGCGAAGCCGGCGGCGAGGCCATCGCCGTTGCCACCGACGTGGCGAAGCGCGAGGACCTCGAGCGGCTTGCCGCCGCCACCGTCGAGGCCTTCGGCCGCATCGACGTGCTGGTCAACAACGCGGGCGTGATGCCGCTGTCGCCGATCGAGAAGCTCAAGGTCGACGAATGGGACCGCACCATCGACGTCAACATCAAGGGCGTGCTCTACGGCATCGCCGCCGTGCTGCCGCGCATGCAGGCGCAGGGCAGCGGCCACATCGTCAACATCGCTTCGATCGCCGGCATCAAGGTGTTCACGCCGATCGGCACCGTCTACAGCGCCACCAAGTACGCGGTGCGCGCCATCTCGGAAGGCCTGCGCGTGGAGGTCGGCAACACCGGCATTCGCGTGACCATCGTCTCGCCCGGCGCGGTCGAGTCCGAACTGAAGTTCGGCACCACCGATGCCGAGACCGCCGCGGGCGTGCAGGCCTTCTACGAGGCCAGCCAGATCCCCTCGGACTCGGTGGCGCGCGCGGTGGTGTACGCAGTGGAACAGCCGGCGAACGTGGACATCAACGAGGTCGTGCTGCGGCCGGTGGCGCAGGACTTCTGATCCTGGCACCGGGATGACGCGGATGCCGCTCAGAACGGCATCTGCGCCGAGAAGGCCACGCTGCGCGGCGTCCCCACGTAGTAGCTGTTGAGCCAGTAGCTCTTGTTCGCAACGTTGTTGACGTTCAGCCGCAGGGTCAGCGGCCGGCCAGAGAGCTTCATGGCGTAGCGCAGGCCGAGGTCGGCGGTGGTGACGGCGGGCAGGCGGTCGGTGTTGGCCGCGTCGGCCCACTGGCGACCTGTGTAGTAGACGCCGCCGGTCAGCACCAGGCCGGGCACCGGCAGCTCGTATTCGGCATAGACCTTGGCGATGAGCTTCGCCACGTTCTGCGGCGCCTTGCCGTCGAACTCGGAGCCCCTGACCTTGGCGTCGAGCGCGGTCACGCCGCCCACCACCGTCCATTTGTCGGCCGGCTTTCCCGAGACGTTGAACTCGAAGCCTCGGTGCTTTTGCCGGCCGTTCTGCGTGTAGGTGTTGGCCGTGTCGATGTATTCGTAGGCCTTCTCGATGTCGAACAGCGCGCCGGTCAGCAGCAGTTCGCCGACCGTCGCCTTCAGGCCGATCTCCTTCTGGCGGCTGACCATCGGCGACAGCACGGCACCGAAGTTGGCGGCGGTGTCGGGCGCGGTGCCGCCGGCTTCCAGGCCCTCGATGTAGCTCGCGTAGGCGGTCAGCCAGGGTACGGGCTTGTACATCAGCGAGACCGAGGGCGAGCTGCGGCTCTTGTCGTAGTCGGGCTGCGATTTCGCGCCCTCGCCGTCGAGCGCGACGGTGCGGATGTTGCTGCGCGTCACGCCCAGCAGCATCGACCACTGCTCGCCGAACTGGAGATGGTCGGCGATCATCTGGTTGCGGTTCATCACGCGGCCCGCGTAGTAGGGCGTGTAGATGTTCGGTGTGAAGTAGGGCTCGGGCACGTAGGTCGGCTGCGAGAACGGGTAGGGCCCCTGCCAGCCGGTGTTGGGGCTGCTGCGCGTGGCCCAGGACTTGTCGGAATACATGTAGGCGCCCATCGTGAGCTTGTGCGACACGGGGCCGGTCTCGAAGCGGATGTCGGCCAGGGCGGAGCCGGCCTCGAAGGTGTCCTCGGTGCGGCCCGAGCGGATGCGGATCTGGCTGAAGCCCTCGGCCGAGCTCACGCTGTTCATCGTGTGGTCCTGCACCGGTCGGTCGATGCCGTCGCGCATGTAGGCGGCGCGCAGCGTGATGCGGTCGTCGAGCCGGTAGGTGGCCTTGGCCATCAGCTTGGTGTTCTCGAATTCGTCGCGCACCCAAGGCTGGCTCCAGTTCCTGCGCGCGTCGGGCGCGCGGCCGCGCGGGATGTCGTAGAACCAGTAGGCCGAGGTGCCCGCGCTGCGGTACTTGTTGTAGACCGCGTTCATCTCGACCAGCAGGCGGTCGGTGAGCTGCCAGTCGACGGCCGCGCTGACCAGCGTGCGATCGATCTTCTGGTCGTCGATCGCGGTGTTGCCGTTCTGCCGGACCACGTTCAGCCGATAGCCGGCGCGGCCGGCTTCGTCGAAGCGGCCACCGAAGTCGCCGTGCACGTAGGCCTGGTTGCCGCCGTAGTTGCCGACCGTGAGGCTGTTGAGCCGCTCGAGCGTCGGGCGCTTGTAGACGTAGTTGATCATCCCGCCCGGCGAGGCCGCGCCGTAGAGGAAGCCCGAGAGGCCGCCGAGGATCTCGACGCGCTCCTTGTCCTCGACCACGGCGGCATGGTTGTAGGCGCGGCGCAGGCCGTCCTCGGCCGTGTCCGAGCTGTTGAAGCCGCGGATGCTGACCACCGGCGTCCAGCTGGTGATCTGCGGCGTGGCGGTGCGCGTGGAGGGGTTGAGCTTGTAGATGTCGTCGGGCGACTGGCCCTGGATGTTCTGGATCAGCTCGCGCGGCACCACGCTGATCGAGAACGGCGTGTCCTGCAGCGCCATGCTGCCGAGCGCACCCACCGACGAGACGGTCTTCGCGCGGTAGCCGTCGGCGGCGCTGCCGTCCTGCTGCAGCTCGGTGGTCGCGTCGATGGCCGAAGCGTTCACCACCACCGGCGGCAGCGTCGCGCCACCCGCCGCCGCGGGCAGTGTGCGGACCACCGCCGCGTTGCCGTCGAGGCTCGCGCCCAGGCCGCTGCCCGCGAGCAGCCGCTCCAGGGCCTGGCCGGCCGTGAGGCTGCCCGACACCGCCGGCGCCTGCTTGCCGGCGACGAGGTCGGGATGGACCATCAGCTGCAGCCGGGCCTGGCGCGCGAGTTCGTTGAGCGCCGAGCCCAGCGGCTGGGCGGGCAGGGCGATCGGGTAGACCGCCGCCGCCTGCACGGCGGGCGCGGGCTGGGCGTGCGCGGGCGAGGTGCCCCAGGCGGCGAGGGCAAGGGCCGCCGCGAAGGCGGTGGCGGCGGGACGGAAGCGCGGGTGCGGCATGAAGGCGGACTCCGGAAGGGCGATGGGTAGATGGAAAGAACTACCCATGCAGACGCATCAGTTCCGGCGCAGTGGAGGTCCGTCGCGAATTTTTTTGAAGAAATCGAGGCGCGGGGCTGGCTGGGTGTCAGCGCGGCGCGATCTCGGTCGTGCCGTCGCGCAGCTGCAGCTGCACCGGCAGCACCTGCGGCAGCGCCTTGGCGAAGGCACCGAACTGCCGCAGGTCGAAGCTGCCGTTGATCCGCATCGCGGCCACCGCGGGGTCGCGCACCGTGAGGCCGGTCGGGCCGTAGCGCTCGAACTCGGCCAGCGCCTGCGTGAGTGGCGTGTTCTCGAAGTTGGCGCGGCCTTCGCGCCAGAGCAGGGCGCCCGCGGCGGGGGCGACGGGCGCGCTGCGCAGGCGGCCGTCCGCGTCGGCGGCGACGGCTTCGCCCGGGCCCAGCAGCCGTGACTCGGCACCGGCCATGGGGTCGGCAGAGGCCACGCGCACCCGGCCTTCCTCCACCGTCACGCGCACGCCGCCGGCATCGAGCCCGGTCTGCGTGTGGCGCACCGAGAAGCGCGTGCCGACCACCGTGATGCGCAGCGGGCCGGCCAGCACGTCGAAGGGCCGGGCGGCATCGGCCTGCACGCTGAAGTGGGCCTGGCCCTCGGGCAGGCGCACCTCGCGCCGCTGGCGGTAGAGCGTCACCTCGGCGCGCGTGGCGGTGTCGAGCCTGAGCACGCTGCCGTCGGGCAACTGCACGTCGAGCTGCTGACCGCGCGCGGTGGCGAAGCTGT
>NZ_JBZAYE010000352.1:0-7672 GCF_058244205.1 Variovorax sp. 20P10.2.4 | reverse complement strand
GCTGATCCTCGACGAGCCCACCGCGGCGCTCGACGTCTCCGTGCAGGCCGGCCTGCTCGCGCTGCTGTCGGGGCTGCGCCGCGAGCTCGGCCTCGCGATCCTGTTCATCTCGCACGACCTCGGCGTGGTGCGGCTGCTGTGCGAGCGCGTGCTGGTGATGCGCGCGGGGCGCATCGTCGACGAAGGGGCGCCGCAGGCGCTGTTCGAGCGCCCGCGGCATCCCTACACCGCCGAGCTGGCCGCGGCAGTGCCGCGCTTTCCGGCGGCCGCCTGAGCGGCCGGCCGGGCGCGGCTTCAGGGCTGGAAGTACAGATCCGCGAAGCTCCCGCGAATGTGCTCGCCGGTCGGCCCGTAGTCGCGCACCTTCTTCGCTAGCACCGTGATCGCCGGATTCGCGCCCAGCTCGATCGAGGGCACGTCGCGGTGCACGATCTGCTGGAAGTCGACGAAGAGCTGGCGCCGCCTGGTCTCGTCCACCTCCACGGCCGCCGCTTCCAGCAGCCGGTCGATCTCGGGATTGACGTAATGCGCCGCGTTCGAGAACGGCAGCCCGACCTTGAAGTTCTTCGACCAGAACACGCGCTGCACGCCCACCGTGGGATCGAACAGGTTGGTGAGGCTCTCGAGCGTGATGTCGAAGGCACGCTCGGTGTAGGCCTTGGTCACGTAGGTCGCGAAGTCGTAGCTCTCGACCGCGGCATCGATGCCGATGCGGCCCAGCGACTGGCGCACGAAGTCGGCCGCGCGCCGCTCCTGGAACGGGTTGTAGAGCACCCGCAGCCTGAGCCGCGTGCCGCCCGCGCCGCGCTTGAAGCCGGCCGCGTCGAGTGCCGCCTCGGCCGCCTTCGGGTCGTAGGGATAGGGCTGGATGCTCGCATCGTGGTAGCGCGAGATCCCCTTGCCGATCGGCGAGGCCGAGGGCGTGCCCAGGCCGTACCAGACCGTCTTGGCGAAGGCATTCACGTCGATCGCCTGCGCGATCGCGCGCCGCACCTCCACCTTCTGCAGCGCCGGCGTGTCGAGGTTGAAGTAGATCTGCTGGTGGCTGCCGAGGTACGGCGAGATGCGCGTGTCGATCTCCACACCGGGCAGCTTGCGGAAGCGCTCCACGTCCGACAGCGGGATGCCGCCGGTGCCGTTGGCCAGGTCGGCCGCGCCCGACTCGAGCGCCGCCGCGCGCGCGGCGGCATCGAGCACGAAGCGCACCACCACGCGGTCGAGGTAGGGCTTGGGCTTGTCCCAGTAGTTCGGGTTGCGCTCGAGGATGATGTGGCTGCCCTGCACCCACTCCTTGAACACGAAGGGGCCGGTACCGATCGGCTGGCTGTTGTACTTGCTCGCCGCGATGTCCGTGCCTTCGTACAGGTGCTTGGGCACGATCGGCGATTCGGTCGCGGCCAGGGCCGTCAGCAGGAAGGGCGCCGGCTTGCTCAGCACCACCACGGCCGTGTAGGGATCGGGCGTGCGCACTTCCACCACGTTGGCGAAGGTGCCGCGGCCGCGCGGATGCACCTGCTTGAGCGTGAGGATCGAGAAGGCCACGTCGGCCGACGTGAAGTCCTTGCCGTCGTGCCACTTCACGCCCTTGCGCAAAGTGAAGGTGTATTGCAGGCCATCGGCGCTCAGCGACCAGGCCGTGGCCAGCAGCGGCTTGGGCTTGAGGTCGTAGTCGTAGGTCAAGAGGCCTTCGACGATCTTCGGACCGATCTCGGCGTTGCCGCCGGCCGTGGTCGTCAGTGGCACGATGGAAGCCGGCACGGGATTGACCAGCCAGTTCAGCGTGCCGCCCTGCCGGGGCTGGGCCCAGGCCGCGGGCGCGGCCAGCAGCGCGAGGGCAGAGAGCGCGGCGGCGCCGGCGGCCAGCGTGCGGCGACGCAGCGGGCCGATGTTCTTGTTGCGAGAGGGAGATGTCATGTTCGGATGCGTGTGGCCAACCAAGGTCGTTCAGAACGCCGGAATGACCGCGCCCTTGTACTTGTCCTGGATGAACTTGCGCACCTCGGGCGTGTGCAGCGTCTTCACCAGCTTGGCGATGGCCGGCGACTGCAGGTTGTCCTTGCGCGCCGCGATGAAGTTGGCGTAGGGCGAGTTGCGGCCGTCCTCGATGAACAGCGCGTCGCGGCCCGGATCGAGCTTGGCCTCGAGCGCGTAGTTGGTGTTGATCAGCGCGAGGTCCACGTCGGGCAGCGCGCGCGGCAGCTGCGCCGATTCGATCTCGCGGATCACCAGCTTCTTCGGGTTCGAGACGATGTCGCGCGCGGTCGACTTGATGTTGCTCGGATCCTTGAGCTTGAGCAGGCCCTGCCTGGCCAGCAGCGCCAGCGCGCGGCCCGAGTTCGACGGATCGTTGGGGATGGCCACCACCGCGCCTTCGCGCAGGTCGGCCGTCTTCTTGATCTTCTGCGAGTAGGCGCCGAAGGGCTCGATGTGCACGTCGCTGTTCGGGACCTCGACGATGTCGGTCTTGCGGTCCTTGTTGAAGGAATCGAGGTAGGGACGGTTCTGGAAGAAGTTCGCGTCGAGCTGCTTGTCGCCGACCGCGAGGTTGGGCTGCACGTAGTCGTTGAACACCTTGACCTCGAGGTCCACGCCCTGCGCCTTGAGCTGCGGGCGGATGAATTCGAGGATCTCGGCATGCGGCACCGGCGAGGCCGCCACGCGCAGCGTCTCCTGCGCCTGCGCGGACATCGCGCCCAGACCGGCCACCGACAGCACCATCACCGAGAAGGCGCGCTGAAACGAAAACGTCATGGTTGGAATTCCCTCATCGTCAGAAATGAAAAACGCCGGATCGCCCTGTCCTCGCAGGAACGTCCGGCGCTGCGCAGGTTAGCGGCGCGATGCCGCCCTCCCAAGCGATGAATCGGCGCTTGCTTATGTGATTTGCGAGCAAGCGGCGGGCACGATCCTCAGTTCATGCGCTGCAACAGCACGTCGGTCACCGCCACGCTGCCCGAGGCCTTCGGGAACCGCAGCGTCACCTGCTTGATATGCGCGAGGTCCACGCCATGCAGCGCGAAGGCCTTCAGCGGAACCGCCACCATGTTCAGCAGCGGCCGGGTGGTGCCGGTGTCGGCATAGATCGCATCCGCGGGCGCGTCGATCAGCGGGATCGCGCCGTCGGGCTTGCGCGCGATGCCGTAGAGCGCGTCGCTGAAGTCGCTGCCCTTGATCGCCGCCTTGCGATCCTGCGTGTCGGTCAACGCGATCTCGACCTCCTGCCCGATCGGTGCCACCACCGCGACGCGCAGGCTCAGCGTGTCGAAGCCCTGGGTGGAGAGGTCGCCGGTGTGGATCGTCATCGCGGCGCCGGCCGCGGTCCATTGCAGTTGGGCCTGGTCCGTGATCGACCAGGTCAGCAGCGTCTTCGCGTCATAGCTGAAGTCGTAAAGCGCGCCTTCCTTGAACAGGCGATCGACGGCGAGCTGGCTCACGGGGTCGTTGCATGCCGCGTCGCGATCGGATTTGAGCGCGAGGAAGCGGCATTGCACGGCCTGGCTGAACTTCTCGTAGGCGGTCGACAGCCCGCTCGGATTCTTCGCGCTGGCGTCGGCGCTGCGGAAGTTCTGCAGCAACTTGCGTTGCGCGGCCGGTTGGTGGATCGTCAGCACGGCGCGCTCGTCGCAGCTGTCTTCGCCCACCGGGCAGCCCGCGGCCGGGATCGGCGCCTGTCCCTTCCAGTACGGCGCGAACTGGAACTCGTCGCCGACGAAGTAGCGCATGAACGATTCCATCAGGAACTGGCCATTGCGCCGCTGGTCCTGGCGGCTCAGGCGCAAGGTTTCCGCCTGTGCGGCCTTGCAGTAGAGCGGCGCCCGGATCTGCGAATCGTCGGTCTTCGACCAGTAGTCGTTGTAGAAGTTGTGGTTGGCGCCCCGCACGAGGACCTGGTACTTGGGCGCGCTGTCGTCCTCGGCGGTGTAGCGGCTCTCGTCGAAGATCTGCCCGCCTTCGAGCGTGTAGACGTCGCCGTCGCAGCTCGGCAGCAAGGTCATGAACGGCACGTGCGTGACGCGCGACAGCTGCTTCTTGTTGATCGCCGCCAGCGAAAAGACAGCGCGGATGCGATGCGGCAGCCCGGTGGCCGAGGGCAGCACGACCCCAGAGCGGCGCAGCTCCTCCTCGGACGCGATCTGCTGCAGCCACTGCTCGCTGTTCGCGTTGATGCGCCGCAGCACCGTGTTCATGTTCCTGAGCGCGGCATCCGCCTTCTCGAGGGCCAGCTGCTCGGCGTCGAGCCTGGCCTTGGCGTCGAGCGCCTCGCGCTGCAGCCGCTCCACCTCCTGGGCCAGGGCATCGATTTCCGACGATGGCGCGGGCGGCGACCGGTCCTGCGCGGCCTTGAGCTGGAGTTTCGCCAACAGCAGTTGCACGGCCGCGTCGGTGGAGGCGGTCAGGGCCTCGTCGACCCGTTTCTGCGCCGCCTCCTGCGCGGCCTGCAGCGGCAGGGCCGCCAGGCGCAGGGCGCGTGTCGCCTCGATGTTCTGGTAGCTGATGCCCACGCGCTGCCGGTTGAGTTCCACCGCATAGGCCACCGCTTCGGCGCCGCGCGAATGCCCGATCAGGCCCACGCGCTCGAGGTCCATCTTTCCCTTCAGCCCTGGCAGCGCGACGCCGTTGAAGACACCGCTCGCATTGCCTTCGCGCAGCAGGTCGAGCGTGGTCATCAGCAACTGGCCGCGCGCCAGCGCACCGGCATCCGAGGCATTGCCGTTGAGCCCGTTGATCTTTCCCGCGTCGATGGAGACGGCGACATAGCCGTTCTCGGCCAGGCTTTTCTGCAGGTAGTCGTAGCCCTTGGCATTGTTGAGATCGGAGGAATCATGCATGCCGTGCAGGAACACCACCACCGGATGGCCGCCGCTGGCCGAGGGCTGGACCTTCGATGTGCCTTGCACGCTGGCCGGCCCGGTCGGATAGCGCACCGTGCCCTGCAGCGGCACCGTGTAGATCACGTCCTTGTAGCGCGCATCGGAAACGACCGTGGTGCCGAGACCATAGACGACCTGTTCGGAGGACAGGTAGCCACCCTTCTCTCCGAAGGGCACGGTCGCGGTGAAGCGCGTGACGACGGAAGGATCTTCCGGCTCGGGCGGGGTCGTCACCGGAATCGTCGGCGCCGGGTCTGCCGTTCCGCCGGTGGCGGTGGTCGTGGGCACGGGTGGAACCAGGGCCAGGGATCCCGCACCGCCATCGCTTCCTCCTCCGCATCCGCTCGCGAGCGCGAATCCCAGAAGCACCGCGCAGGCTTTCAACAAGCGCATGCAACGCTGTCCATTCATTGATCTTCTCCCAGACATTGTTTCGACGATGGGAGCGATCCGCGATCGAGGCACGACTCGCTCCGAGTGGTGTCCGATTCGCGCATGCGGTTCTGCCGATGCGTCGCCGAGCGACGCCTGTCTCTGGTGGTGTGCGCATCTCGCCATTGCGGACCGCGCGGAGAAGCAATTCACATGCCTTTTAGAAAGACCATGGAATCAGTCGCAATTGATCTGAATTGCCGTTCTTTTAATTAATATTCAGGCAATTGACCGGCTTCATCGACGCGCGATCCTGTGCGCCTGTTCGGCGAAGCTCAGCCGCGATCCGCGTCGTCCCAGACCGCCTCGCGCACCGCGACCGCCTTGGGCAGCACACCGAGCTTGAACAGCCTGTCGGCCGTGCGCTGCTGCGAAGCGAGGATCGCGTTCGACAGCGGCACCACGTCGAAGCCCGCATTGGCATTGACCTCGGTCACCACGTCCAGCGGCATGCCGGTGGCGGCCGCGACCGACTTCGCGACCTCGGCGGGATTGGCCCTGGCCCAGCGGCCGGCCTCGGCCGAGCCCTCGACCAGCGCCTTCACATGAGCGGGCCAGGCCTTGGCGAAGCCGGTGTTGGCGAGCAGGAAGGAGGCGCTGTCCTCGAGCACGTCGCCCTGCCAGGCGATCACGCGCGTCTTGTTGCGGCGGCGCGCGATGGTGAAGTACGGGTCCCAGATGGCCCAGGCATCGATGTCGCCGCCATCGAAGGCGAAGGCCGCGTCGGCCGCGCCCAGGCCGATGCTGGTCACGGCCTTGATGTCCAGCCCCTGGCGCTCGAGCGCGGCCGCCACCAGGTTGTGCGAGCTCGATCCCTTGGCATAGCCGATGCGGCGGCCCTGCAGGTCGGCGATGCTTCGGATCGGCGAATCCTCCTTCACGAGGATGCCCTCGGAGCGTGGCGTCGAGGGCTGCGCCGCCACATAGGCCACGCGCCCGCCCGAGGCCTGCAGGAAGATGCAGCCCACATTGCCCGCATTGCCGAAGGCGACGTCGCCGGTGTCCATCGCCTGCAGCAGGTTGAGGCCCGAAGTGAACTCGGCCCATTCGATGCGGATGCCCAGCGGCTCGAAGCGCTTCTCGAACACCTTGAGCTGGCGCGCCACCAGCGGAATGCCGGTTTTCTGATAGCCCAGCGTCAGGGTCGAGCCCTTGAGGCCGATGGCGGCGCTCCAGGCGGAAGGGGCGGCGACCAGCGAGGCGGCGCCCGCGGCGAGGGTGAATTGGCGGCGGGTCAGCATGGCGGGATCGATTCAGCGAAAGAGGGTCAGGGTCACAGCGCACCCGCGCTCTCGGGCAGGATGCAGTTGAGCAGGTGATCGCCGACCACGGTGAACTTGTGGCGCACCGGGTCGTGCAGCGTGTGCACGCGCGCGTTGCGCCAGTGGCGGTCGAAGGCATGCGGCGCCTGCGCGGAACGCGTGCCGCAGAGCTCGAACAGCTTGCTCGAGGCATGCAGCGCGATCTCCGAGGTCAGCACCTTGGCCTCGGCCACCGCGAGCGAGGCCGCGGCGCGGCGCTCGCGGTCGGGCCGGGCGATGGCCTCGTCGAGCGCGAGGCCCGCGCGCTGCGTCATCGCCTCGGCTGCATGCAGGCGGATCTGGATCTCGCCGACCTGCGCGATCACCAGTGCATCGACGATCGCGCGCGGTGCACCCGTCGGCTGCGCGATCGATGCGTGTTCGCGCAGGAAGCGCACCGTGTCGTCGAGCGCGGCCTGGGCGATGCCGAGGTCGATGCCCACATGGCTGATCTGCGAGACCGCGCCCATCGGCTGCTCGCTGTAGGCGCGGTGGATCGGCAGCACGCAGAGATCGGGCAGCAGCACGTCGTCGAGCCGTACGCGGCCGCTCGCGGTGGTGCGCTGGCCGAAGCTCTGCCAGTCGTCCTCGATGGTCAGGCCCGGCGTGCCCGCCGGGATGATCGCCACCGTCTTCGCACCGGCCGCGTTCAGGCCGATGGCCGACACGTAGTGCGCGAACAGCGCGCCGGTGGCGTAGATCTTCTCGCCGCGCAGCAGCCAGCCTCGGGGCGTGCGCTCGATCAGCAACGGCTGCACGGCGCCGTCGCGCGGTGCGTCGACGTTGGCATTGCCGAAGCGGCAGCCGCGCAGGATCTCGCCGAGGAAGAAGGCCTTCTGCGCCTCGCTGCCGATGGTCGAGAGCCAGAACACGGCGCTGTTGTGGTTCTGCTGGATCTGGCCGATCGAGGCATCGGCCGCCGACAGGATCGCGAACACCCGCGCCACGGTGGCGTACGACACGGCCGCGCCACCATGGGCACGCGGCAGGTTCATGGCCCACAGGCCGGCGCCCGAGACCTGGTCGAGCTCGCGCTCGGGCAGCAGGCGCTGGCTGTCGCGCGCGGCC
>NZ_JBZAYE010000351.1:0-7697 GCF_058244205.1 Variovorax sp. 20P10.2.4 | reverse complement strand
CGCGAACAGCACCACCAGCCCGGCCGCGAGCGTGAAGCCGAACAGGAACTCCACCGCGCGGATCACCTGGTCGAGCACCGTCTGCACCTGGTTGATGGTGGCGCTCATGTCGACGTTGGTCACGTTCGGGAAGGCGCGCACCAGCGCGTTGTCGAAGCCCTTGGTCTCGGGTGCGCGGAAGGCGCCCATGTAGGTGGTGGGCACGTCGGGCAGCGAGGGCACCGTGTACATCACGAAGAAGTTGGCGTGCAGCGAGCCCCAGTCGACCTTGCGCAGCGAGGTGATGCGCGCGTCGTTCTGCATGCCGCCGATGTCGAAGCGCAGGCGGTCGCCGAGCTTCAGGCCCAGCGTCTCGGCCAGCCCTTCCTCCACGCTCGCCTCGCCCTGCGCGCCGGGCGTCCAGCGGCCGGCCACGATGCTGTTGTGCGCGGGCGCCTCGGTGCTGTTGCTGAGGTTGAACTCGCGGTCCACCAGCCGCTTGGCGCGGTCCTCGCTGTAGTCGTCGGGCGTCACGGGCTTGTCGTTGATCGCGATCAGGCGGCCGCGGATCATCGGGTACCAGTCGAACTTGTCGACGCCGCCGCCGCGCAGCGCCTTCTGGAAGGCCTCGCTCTGGTCGGGCATCACGTTGATGACGAAGCGGTTCGGCGCATCGGGCGGCGTGGCCTTGCGCCAGCTCGCCACCAGGTCGGTGCGCAGCAGCACCAGCAGCACCAGCGCCAGCAGGCCGACCGCGAGCGCGCTGACCTGCACCACCGCATAGGCCGGCCGCGCCGAGATCTGCCGCGTGGCCAGCACCAGCCAGCGCGGCGCGGTGGTCTCGTTGACGCTGCGCCGCAGCAGCTTGACCGCGAGCCAGCTCAGGAGCGCGAACACCGCCACCGCGCCCGCGAAGCCGCCGACCGCGATCAGGCCCAGCTTGATGTCGCTGCTGGCTGCCATCAGCAGCGCCGCGAAGCCCGCCACGCCGATGCCCAGCACCGCGAGCGAGGCCGGCTTGAGCCCGCCCACGTCGCGCCGGATCACGCGCAGCGGCGGCACGCGCGCGAGCTGCAGCACCGGCGGCAGCCCGAAGGCGAACAGCAGCGTGAGGCCCATGCCGAGGCCGAAGGCCGCGGGCCACAGCGTGGCCGAGGGCAGCGCGGTCTCGACCAGGCCCGCGAGCAGCAGCACGAACACGTAATGCACGCCGAAGCCGATCGCCACGCCCAGCGCGCTGGCCACCAGCCCGACCACCGCGAACTCGAAGGCATAGGCCCACGCGATGGTGCGCTGGCTCTGGCCCAGCACGCGCAGCATCGCGCAGTCGTCGAGGTGGTTGGCCGCGAAGCCGCGCGCGGCCAGCGCCACCGCCACGGCCGACAGCAGCGCCGCCAGCAGCGCCACCAGGCTCAGGAATTTCTCGGCGCGGTCCAGCGTCTGGCGCATCTCGGGCCGGCCGCTCTCGAAGGAGTCGAGCCGCACGCCGCGCAGCTCGCCCTTCTTGATCTGCGCCTCGGACCAGTCGACGAAGCGCTTCACCGCCGCATCGGGCCCCGCGACCGCGAGCCGGTAGCCCACGCGGCTGGCCGGCTGCACGAGGCCGGTGCGCGGCACGTCGGCCTGGTTGAGCATCACGCGCGGCGAGAAGCTCATGAAGCCCGCGCCGCGATCGGGCTCGAGCGTGATGACGCGACCCACGCGCAGGCCGGTGTCGCCCAAGAGCAGCGTGTCGCCGACCTTGAGCGCCAGCGAGTCGAGCAGCGAGGCATCGACCCAGACCTCGCCCGGCGCCGGCACGTCGCGCGTGACCGCGCCCGGCGCGCCGAGGGCGGTGGCGGTCTGCACGTTGCCGCGCAGCGGATAGCCCTCGGCCACCGCCTTCAGCGCCACCAGCTTGCTCGCGCCGCCCTGCGCATCGTCGGCCCGCGCCATGGTCGGAAATCCGTAGGTGCCCGCGGACTGCAGCCCCAGCGAGCGGGCCTGCGCCACGAAGGCCTCGGGCGTCGGGTTGTCGCTGACGATCACCGCGTCGCCGCCCAGCAGCTGGCGCGCGTCGCGCTTCAGGCCGCCCTGCAACCGGTCGGCGAAGAAGCCGACGGCCGTGAGCGCGGCCACGGCCAGCAGCACGGCGACGATCAACAGGCGCAGCTCGCCGGCGCGCAGGTCGCGCCAGAGCGTGCGCCAACCCAGGCGGAGGGAAGCGTTCATGGCCGCGACGATAGCCGAGCGACCCGGCGGGCCGCGCATCCGAGGGTTATTGCGGCCCTCTCCTACCCGCCGCGGCCTTGATCGCGGACAGTTGCTGAAGCATGATGCAACAAACATCCAGCCTCCACGGACCGGCAATGGCGCCAGGTCCGGGCCGGCCGGAACAAGAAGAATCCATCGCCGGACCCCCTTCCCCCAAGGAGTCTCGATGACACGATGTCAGCGTCTGCCCACTCTCGCCCTGTGCCTCGCGCTGGGCGTGCTGCTCGCCGCCTGCGATCCCAAGCCCAGTGCGAGTGCCGCACCCGGCGCCGCAGCCTCCGGTGCCAGCCCCACGGGCGTCACGCCCGCCGCATCGGGCGATGCGGTCGATGCCTCCTCCGCCCACAAGGGCCCGTCCGAAGGCGGCGCGGCCATCGGCGGCATGAGCGGCCAGGGCGGCGGCTCATCGGGGGGCGGTACTCCACCTCCAACGGGTGGTGACGGCGCCGCACCCAAATAAGAAGATCCGCTTTCGCTTCCCACCCCCACAGAAGAAGACCACGATGAAACGACAACCCACTTCAGCGTCGCCGGAGGTTCCGTCATGGACATGAACCGCCGGCAATTCTTCCGCGTGAGCAGCGCGGGGCTGGTCGGCTCCAGCATCGTGGCGCTCGGCTTCTCGCCGACCGCCGCGCTGGCCGAGACCCGCAACTTCAAGCTCGCGCGCACCACCGAGACCCGCAACACCTGCCCCTACTGCTCGGTGGGCTGCGGGCTCATCATGTACAGCCTGGGCGACAAGGCGAAGAACGTGGTGTCCGACATCCTCCACATCGAGGGCGATGCCGACCACCCCGTGAACCGCGGCACGCTGTGCCCCAAGGGCGCGGGCCTGCTCGACTTCGTGCACAGCCCGATGCGGCTGAAGTACCCCGAGGTGCGCGAGCCCGGCAGCACCGAGTGGAAGCGCATCGGCTGGAACGAGGCGCTCGACCGCATCGCCAAGCTGCTGAAGGCCGACCGCGACGCCAACTTCCAGACCACCAACGCCGACGGCAAGACCGTCAACCGATGGACCAGCTCCGGCATGCTCTGTGCCTCGGCCTCGTCCAACGAAACCGGCTACATCACGCACAAGGCATTCCGCTCGACCGGAATGCTGGTGTTCGACAACCAGGCACGCGTCTGACACGGACCGACGGTGGCCAGTCTGGCCCCGACGTTCGGCAGAGGCGCGATGACCAACCATTGGCAGGACATCCAGAACGCGGACGTCGTGCTGATCATGGGCGGCAATGCCGCGGAGGCGCATCCGTGCGGCTTCAAGTGGGTCATCGAAGCCAAGAAACAGAACAAGGCCCGCCTGGTGGTGGTCGACCCGCGCTTCACGCGCTCGGCCGCGATGGCCGACTACTACGCGCCGGTGCGCGCGGGGTCCGACATCGCCTTCCTCGCCGGGGTTATCAACTACCTGCTGAGCAACGACAAGATCCAGACCGAGTACGTCCGCAACTACACCAACGCGCCCTTCATCGTCGGCCCCGACTACAAGTTCGAGGACGGCCTGTTCAGCGGCTACAACGCCGAGAAGCGCAACTACGACCCCAAGTCGTGGGGCTACGCGCTCGACGAGGCCGGCATGGCCAAGGTCGACATGAGCATGCAGGACCCGAACTGCGTGCTGCAGGTGATGAAGCGGCACTATTCGCGCTACACGCCCGAGCTGGTGAGCCGCATCACGGGCACGCCGCAGGACAAGTTCCTCAAGGTCTGCGAGTACATCGCGAGCACCAGCGTGCCCACGCGCACCATGACCATCATGTACGCGCTGGGCTGGACGCAGCACAGCCAGGGCTCGCAGATGATCCGCACCGGCGCCATCGTGCAGCTGCTGCTGGGCAACATCGGCGTGCCGGGCGGCGGCATGAACGCGCTGCGCGGCCACAGCAACATCCAGGGCCTGACCGACCTGGGGCTGCTGTCGAACTCGCTGCCGGGCTACATGTCGCTCGCGCGTGACAGCGAGCAGAACCTGCCCGACTACTACAAGACCCGCGCGCTCAAGGCGCTGCGGCCCAACCAGATGAGCTTCTGGCAGAACTACCCCAAGTTCTTCGTCAGCATGCAGAAATCGTGGTGGGGCGACGCGGCCACGGCCGACAACGAGTGGGCCTTCCACTACCTGCCGAAGATCGACAAGCTCTACGACGTGCTGCAGGCCTTCGAGCTCATGAACCAGGGCAAGCTCAACGGCTACATCTGCCAGGGCTTCAACCCGGTGGGCTCGTTCCCCGACAAGAAGAAGATCGTCGACGGGCTCTCCAAGCTCAAGTTCCTGGTCACCATCGATCCGCTGCAGACCGAGACCAGCGAGTTCTGGCGCAACTTCGGCGAGTTCCACGACGTCAAGACCACCGACATCCAGACCACGGTGTTCCGCCTGCCCTCCACCTGCTTCGCGGAAGAGGACGGCTCGCTCACCAACTCCAGCCGCTGGCTGCAGTGGCACTGGAAGGGCGCGGAGCCGCCGGGCGAGGCCAAGGGCGACATCGAGATCGTGGCCGGCATCTTCAACCGCATGCGCCAGGCCTACATCAAGGACGGCGGCGCCTTCCCCGACCCGATCGTCAAGCTGACCTGGCCCTACAAGATTCCGCACTCGCCGTCCGCGCAGGAACTGGCGATGGAATACAACGGCCGCGCGCTGACCGACCTGCTCGACCCGAAGGACCCGACCAAGCCACCGACGGCCAAGGCCGGCGAGCAGCTCGCGGGCTTCGGCCTGCTGCGCGACGACGGCAGCACCGCCAGCGGCTGCTGGATCTACGCGGGCGCCTGGACCCAGGCCGGCAACCAGATGGCGCGGCGCGACAACGCCGACCCGTTCGGCATCGGCATGGTGCAGAACTGGGCCTGGGCCTGGCCCGCGAACCGGCGCATCCTCTACAACGGCGCCTCCACCGACCCGGCCACCGGCAAGCCCTGGATCGCCAAGCGGCCGCTGGTTGCGTGGAACGGCAAGCAGTGGGCCGGCGCCGACGTGCCCGACATCCGCCCCGACGCCAACCCGATGGAGGCCGACGCGGTGCGGCCCTTCATCATGACGGCCGAGGGCGTGGCACGGCTGTTCGCGCCCACCGGCATGGCCGAGGGCCCGCTGCCCGAGCACTACGAGCCCTTCGAGTCGCCGCTGGTCAACAACCTGATGCACCCGAACAACGAGAAGGCGCGCGCCAACCCGGCCGCGCGCATCTTCAAGGGCGACCTCGAGCGGCTCGGCGTGCCGAAGGACTTCCCGTACGTGGCCACCAGCTACCGGCTCACCGAGCACTTCCACTACTGGACCAAGAACGTGCGCACCTCGGCCATCATCCAGCCGCAGCAGTTCGTCGAGATCGGCGAGGAGCTCGCGAAGGAGAAGGGCATCGGCCATGGCGACATGGTCAAGGTGTCGAGCAAGCGCGGCTTCATCAAGGCCGTGGCCGTCGTCACCAAGCGCATCGTCGGCCTGCAGGTCGACGGCCGCACGGTCCACACCGTGGGGCTGCCGAACCACTGGGGCTTCGTCGGCATCGCGAAGCCCGGGTATCTGGTGAACACGCTGACCCCCTTCGTGGGCGATGCGAACACGCAGACCCCCGAGTACAAGTCCTTCACCGTGAACATCGAGAAGGCCTGACCGATGTCCTCTCTTCAAACCCTAGACATCCTGGCCCGCTCGGCGACGACGACACCGTCGCCCGAGGTCCGCAACCGCCCGCAGGTGCAGCAGGTCGCGAAGCTGATCGACGTGTCGACCTGCATCGGCTGCAAGGCCTGCCAGGTCGCGTGCATGCAGTGGAACGACCTGCGCGACGAGGTCGGCACCACGCACGGCACCTACGACAACCCGGTCGACCTCACGCCCTCCTCATGGACGGTGATGAAGTTCTCCGAGGTCGAGCCCGAGGCCGGCAAGCTCGAGTGGCTGATCCGCAAGGACGGCTGCATGCACTGCGACGACCCCGGCTGCCTGAAGTCGTGCCCCTCGCCGGGCGCGATCGTCAAGTACGCCAACGGCATCGTCGACTTCATCAGTGAGCATTGCGTGGGCTGCGGCAACTGCGTCACCGGCTGCCCCTTCGACGTGCCGCGCATCAGCAAGGCCGACAACAAGGCCTACAAGTGCTCGCTGTGCTCCGACCGCGTGGGCGTGGGCCTCGAACCGGCCTGCGTGAAGGCCTGCCCCACGGGCGCGCTGCACTTCGGCACCAAGGAGGACATGCACGAGTACGCCTCGGAACGCATCGTCGACCTCAAGGAGCGCGGCTTCTCGAACGCCGGCGTCTACGACCCGGCCGGCGTCGGCGGCACGCACGTCATGTACGTGCTGCAGCATGCCGACCGGCCCGGCCTCTATGCCGGCCTGCCGAAGGATCCGCAGATCAGCCCGCTGGTCTCGCTGTGGAAGGGCGTGGCCAAGCCGCTCGCCATGGTGGCGATGATCGGCGCCGTGGTCGGCAGCTTCTTCCACTACATGAAGACCGGCCCGATCGATCCCAAGGAAGACCATCCGGACGCCGACCTCGACGGCAAGCCCGACGAGGTGGTGGTGATCGAGGAACCGCCGGCATCGGCCCGAGGAGAGACCCGAGGAGAGACGCGATGACCCGCTACTACCTTCGCCGCTACCGCGATGCCACGCGCATGAACCACTGGTTCGTGGCGATCATGTTCTTCGCGGCCGCGCTCTCGGGGCTGGCCTTCTTCCATCCGGCGCTGTTCTTCCTCACCAACCTGTTCGGTGGCGGGCCGTGGACGCGCATCCTGCATCCCTTCCTCGGTGTGCTGATGGTGCTGGGCTTCGCGTTCCTGTTCTTCACCATGTGGCGCGAGAACATGCTCGACCGCGGCGACCGCGAGTGGATCGCCAATGCGCCGAAGATGCTCAAGGGCGACAAGTCGAGCATGCCGCCGGTGGGCAAGTACAACGCGGGCCAGAAGCTGGTGTTCTGGGCCTTCGGCATCAGCCTGCTGCTGCTGCTGGTCACGGGCTTCATGTTCTGGAGCCCGTGGTTCGTCCACTTCTTTCCGATCCTCGTGCGGCGCATCGCGGTGGTGGTGCATGCGGCCTCGGCCGTGGTGCTGATCCTCTCGGTGATCACGCACATCTATGCCGCCATCTGGGTCAAGGGCACCCTGCGCGCGATGACGCGCGGCACCGTCACCGAAGGCTGGGCCAAGCTCAACCATCCGCTGTGGCATCGCAAGATGACGCGCGGCGAATGAGCATCCACCCTGCATTGCGATCCGGGCGATTCGCTGTAGAGTCGTCCGGATGAGCAGCAGCCCACCGATCCGCACCACGCGCGTCCTAGAGCCCGAGCAGATCGCCATGCAGGCGGGGCGGCAGATGCCCTTCCTGCGGCTGCCGGTGCGCGCCGCGGCCTTCTCCGACCGGCAGCTGCGGCTGCGCCAGCTCGCGGCCTCGCACCCGATGCGCGAGTACCTGATCTTCATCGCCGACCTCGCGCAGGCCCAGC
>NZ_JBZAYE010000350.1:0-7707 GCF_058244205.1 Variovorax sp. 20P10.2.4 | reverse complement strand
CGCCCCTCTCAATCCAGGCGCTCCAATACAGCCAGCGTGGCCGCCGACTGGTTCATCGTGTAGAAGTGCAGCGCCGGCACGCCGCCCTCGCGCAGCCGCGCGCAGAGGTCGGTCACGACGTCGAGGCCGAAGGCCTTGATCGAGGCCGTGTCGTCGCCGAAGGCCTGCAGCCGCAGCCGGATCCAGCGCGGGATCTCGGCGCCGCAGGCGTCCGAGAAGCGCATCAGCTGCGTCGAGCTGGTGATCGGCATGATGCCGGGCACGATCGGCGTGTCGATGCCGAGCGCGCGCGCCTCGTCGACGAAGCGGAAGTAGGCATCGGCGCTGAAGAAGTACTGCGTGATCGCCGAATCGGCGCCGGCCTTCACCTTGGCCGCGAAGGCCTGCAGGTCGGCCTCGGGCGAACGCGCCTGCGGATGCACCTCGGGATAGCAGGCCACCTCGATGTGGAAGTCGCGGCCGGTCTCCGCGCGGATGAAGGCCACGAGGTCGCTCGCGTACTGGAACTCGCCGCCGGCGCCGTAGCCGCTGGGCAGGTCGCCGCGCAGCGCGACCAGGCGCTTCACGCCCATGGCCTTGAGCTCGGAAAGCTGCGCGCGCACCGTCTCGCGCGTGGCGCCGATGCACGAGAAATGGCTGGCCGCGTCCACGCCCTCGGACAGGATCTCCTGCACCGCGCCGAAGGTGCCCTGGTGGGTGGAGCCGCCCGCGCCGTAGGTGACCGAGCAGAACTCGGGCTTGCGCGCATAGAGCTGCTGGCGCGCCGCGCGCAGCTTGACCGCGCCTTCGGGCGTCTTGGTCGGGAAGAATTCGAAACTCAGCGGAAGGCGCACCTGCGTCTCCTAGGAACCGCCCGCGCCCGTCGCGCGCACGGCGTGAATGAAAAACTCGCGGTTGCCGTCGCCGCCGGCGATCGGGCTGTCGAACCAGCGCAGCACGCGCAGCTCGAGCGCGGCGCAGGCATCGCGCAGGCGCTTCTCGACGATCTCGTACATCGCCGCGTCGCGCACGATGCCGCCCTTGCCGACCTGGCCCGGCTGCAGTTCGAACTGCGGCTTGACCAGCATCAGCAGCTGGCCGTCGTCCGCGAGGAACTGCACCACCGCCGGCAGCACCAGCGTGAGCGAGATGAAGGACAGGTCGCCGACGATCAGGTCGAAGCGCTCGACGAAGGGCTCCTCGCCCTCTTCCTGCAGGTCGTCAGCCGAAAGCGCGCGCGCATTGACGCCTTCGATGGCGACCACGCGCGCATCCTCGCGCAGCTTCGCATGCAGCTGCCCGTGGCCGACGTCGACGCCCACCACCCGGGCGGCGCCGCGCTGCAGCAGGCAGTCGGTGAAGCCGCCGGTCGACTGGCCCACGTCGAGGCACAGCTTGCCGGCGGCATCGACGCCGCTGGCCTCGAGCGCGCCTTCGAGCTTGAGGCCGCCGCGCGAGACATAGCGCGCCTCGGCCGCGTCGTCGAGCTCGAGCTCGGCCGACTCGGGCACCTCGTCGCGGTTCTTCACGACCGAACGCCACGCATCGGTCGAGCCCGCATCGCGCCAGCGCATGCCGCCGGCGATGAGGCGCACGGCCTGCGAGCGCGAGGCGGCGAGGCCGCGTTCCACCAGCAACTGGTCGGCTCGCATGCGCTGCGATCAGTAGCGGTAGCTGTCCGGCTTGTAGGGGCCGTTCTTGCTCACGCCGATGTAGGCGGCCTGGGCGTCGGTCAGCTCGGTGAGCATGGCGCCAACCTTCTTCAGGTGCAGGCGCGCGACCTTCTCGTCGAGGTGCTTGGGCAGCACGTAGACCTTGCCGGCCTGGTAGGCGTCGGGCTTGGTGAACAGCTCGATCTGCGCGATGGTCTGGTTCGCGAACGAGGACGACATCACGAAGCTCGGGTGGCCCGTGCCGCAGCCCAGGTTCACCAGGCGGCCCTTGGCCAGCAGGATGATCTTCTTGCCGTCGGGGAAGGTGATGTGGTCGACCTGCGGCTTGATCTCTTCCCATTCGTACTTCTCGATCGACGCGACGTCGATCTCGTTGTCGAAGTGGCCGATGTTGCAGACGATGGCCTGGTCCTTCATCTTCGCCATCGTGTCGTGCGTGATGACGTCCTTGTTGCCGGTGGTGGTCACGAAGATGTCGGCCTTGTCGGCCGCGTATTCCATCGTCACGACCTTGTAGCCTTCCATCGCGGCCTGCAGCGCGTTGATCGGGTCGATCTCGGTGACCCACACCTGCGCCGACAGCGCGCGCAGCGCCTGGGCCGAGCCCTTGCCCACGTCGCCGTAGCCGGCCACGCAGGCCACCTTGCCGGCGATCATCACGTCGGTCGCGCGCTTGATGCCGTCGACCAGCGATTCGCGGCAGCCGTAGAGGTTGTCGAACTTGCTCTTGGTGACCGAGTCGTTGACGTTGATGGCGCGGAACAGCAGCGTGCCCTTGGCGCTCATCTCGTTGAGGCGGTGCACGCCGGTGGTGGTTTCCTCGGTCACGCCGATGATCTCGGCCGACTTGCGCGTGTACCAGGTCGCATCGACGGCCAGCTTGGCCTTGATCGCGGCGAAGAGAATGCGCTCTTCCTCGCTGCCCGGGTTGGCGATCACGCCCAGGTCCTTCTCGGCGCGCTGGCCCAGGTGCATCAGCAGCGTGGCATCGCCGCCGTCGTCCAGGATCATGTTCGGGCCTTCGCCCTTCGAGTCCTTGGGACCGAAGTCGAAGATGGCGTGGGTGTAGTCCCAGTAGTCCTTGAGCGACTCGCCCTTGATCGCGAACACCGGCGTGCCCGACGCGGCGATCGCGGCGGCCGCGTGGTCCTGCGTCGAGAAGATGTTGCACGAGGCCCAGCGCACCTGCGCGCCGAGGGCTTGCAGCGTTTCGATCAGCACCGCGGTCTGGATCGTCATGTGCAGCGAGCCGGTGATGCGCGCGCCCTTGAGCGGCTGGCTCTTGGCGAACTCCTCGCGGATGGCCATCAGGCCGGGCATCTCGGTTTCCGCGATGCGGATTTCCTTGCGGCCCCAGGCGGCGAGCGAAAGGTCGGCGATCGCCTGGTCGGCGGACGAAACAGGGGTGGGCTTGAGAACAGCGCTCATGTGAAGTGAACTCCAGAACTGTGTTTGAACGAGGCCACTGCGTCGGGGGAAAAAGACTCACCGCGAGAACAGCGGATGAGCGTGGTTGCGATGGGTCCGAGCCTCACGCCTGGCGGCGCTGCAACGCTCCTCGGAAGCCGCGGATTGTAGACGTGCCGGACACGGGCGCCAACGGCCGGGGCTTCCCACATCACGGAACGCGAGGGCGCGCCAACACCCCGCGTCATGCAGGGCTCAGAGTCGAGGCGTACAACGCTGCTTGCATTCCTTTTCCGCGAAAGCCCCTCCGATGCGTTCATCCCGCCTTTCCCCTCCCTCGTCGCCCACTGCGCGCCGCGCGCTCTGCACGGCGGCCCTGCTCGGCCTCGCCACCTTGCCGGGCCTGTCCTTCGCGCAGCAGGCGCAGGCCGCGCAACCCGTGGTGCGCGTGCGCGGCACGCTGGTCTATGCCGATGCGAGCAAGCTCGTCGTCAAGGACCGCGGCGGCGAGGTCGTGAGCCTCGCGCGGCCCGCGGACATGCCGCTGTCGGAGGTCTATCGCATCAAGCTCTCGGACATCAAGAAGGGCAGCTTCATCGGCACCGCAGCGATGCCGCAGGCCGACGGCACGCAGAAGGCGCTCGAGGTGGTGGTGTTCCCCGAGGCCGCGCGCGGCACCGGCGAGGGCCACTATCCGTGGGACCTGCAACCGCAGAGCACCATGACCAATGCCACCGTGGCCGACCTCGCGGCCGCGCCGCGCTCGGTGCGCGGCGGGCAGCAGCTGCGCCTGTCCTACAAGGGCGGCGAGAAGACCGTGATCGTGCCGCGCGACGTGCCGGTCGTGACCTTCCGCGCCGGCACCGAGGCGCTGCTGGTACCGGGCGCCAAGGTGCTGGTCAATGCGCAGGAGCGCAACGGCACGCCGACCGCGCTGCGCGTGGTGGCCGGCCGCGACGGTTTCACGCCGCCGATGTAAGCCGTTGCCGCTACCCGCCGGCGCTCCAGCGAGCGCCGGCGCCGTGGCGCACACCATCCCTTCGGGAAATCCCCCAGGCAAATCCGCGGCCGCGATCGCCGCGGCAGGGTCGTCGCGGCGTATCGTGGCGGCGGACCACGCGCGTGCGCGGCCGGTCCCGCCATCATCTTGTCCAACGTCCTCAGGAGATTCCGCACCATGGCCACTGCCAAGAAAGCCGCCGCCAAGAAGACCACTGCCAGCAGCAGCAGCGGAAGCGCCGAGAGAAAAGCGGCCCCGAGCGCGGCCGACATGCTCAACCCGCTCAAGGGCATGGCCGAGCGGCTGCAGAACCTCAACATGACCGATGGCGCGAGCAAGCTGCTCGACAGCGGCCGCAAGGACCTGCAGGCGCTGATGCAGGCCAACGAGAAGTCGTTCCAGGGCCTGCAGACGGTGGTGCAGCGCCAGACCGAGATGATCAAGAGCGCGATCACCGACTGGCAGGCCGCCGCCAAGGACATCCCCGGCAAGGACCCGAAGGAAGGCCTCGCCAAGCTCGACGCGCTCGGCCGCCAGTCGTTCCAGCGCGCGGTCGACGACATCAAGGAACTCGCCAACCTCGCGGCCAAGTCGCAGGCCGATGCCTTCGAGGTGGTGCGCCAGCGCATCCAGTCGAACGTCGACGAGGTCACGAAGATGCTGCAGCGCAAGTAGCGCGCGGCCCAGGCGCCGCGCCGGCGCACGGCGCGGCCTTCCGACGACGAACCTCGGTGTGCGGCCATGACCCAGTCCTCCTCTCCCCTCGACCCCATGGCGATCTGGCGCGAGCTCACCGCGCAATGGGAAAAGAGCACCAACGCGTTCGCCAACGAGGCCATGGCCTCCGATCCGTTCCGACAGGGCATGCACGGCGGCATGAACGCCTCGCTGGGCGCGCAGAAGGCGCTCGGCGACCTGATGGCGCGGCTGCTCACGATGCTGAACCTGCCCACGCGCGCCGACCTGCAGGCGCTGTCCGAGCAGCTGCAGCACATCGACGACCACCTGGCGCGGATCTCGCGGCAGCTCGAGGAGGGCGGTGCTGCGCCAACGCCGGCGCCGCAGTCATCGGCGCCGAAGCGCACGAAGCAGCCGCCCTCGATGACGGCCACGCCACCCGCACCCGCATCCCCGAAGAAGACAGCGGCCAAGGCCTCGAAGGCCCCGGCCCGCACCCGCCGCCCGCGCCCATGAGCACGCCCGCCGCCGAACTGCCGGTGCTGCCCGACCTGCGCGCCGAGATCGAGCGCACCATCCAGCGCAACATCAAGGGCCTGGATTTCCTGACCAGCGCCACGCCCGCGGTCGGGCTCACGCCCAAGGACGAGATCCATCGCCGCGGTACGCTGAGCCTCTATCACTACCGGCCGATGGTCGACGAGATCTACCGCGTGCCGGTGCTGATCGTGATGGCCACCACCAACAAGGGCTACATCCTCGACCTCGCGCCGGGCCAGAGCATGGTCGAGCACCTGCTGCGGCAGGGCTACGACGTCTACATGATGGACTGGAACGCGCCGCGGCCGCAGGAGAAGCGGCTGCGCATCGAGGACTACGTGCTCGACTTCATCCCCGACTCGGTCCGCCGCGTGCAGCAGCGCTCGGGCGAGGAGGACGTGAGCATCGTCGGCTACTGCATGGGCGGCGTGCTCTCCACGCTCTACGCGGCGCTGCATCCGGGCGGACCGCTGAAGAACCTCGCGCTGTTCACCACGCCGATCGACTTCAGCCGCATGACGATGTTCCATGCCTGGTCCGACAAGCGCTATTTCGACGTCGACCGGCTGGTCGACGGCGTGGGCAACGTGCCGCCCGAGATGCTGTTCGCCTCCTTCGACATGCTGCGCCCCGCGGGCCGCGGCGCGGGCCTGGTGCAGCTGTGGGACAACATGGCGAACGACGAGTTCGTCAAGTCCTACCGCATGTTCGACCGCTGGGGCGCCGAGATGCTGCCGCTGGCGGGCGAGTACTTCCGCCAGACCGTGAAGGAGCTGATGTGGGGTAACAAGCTGCTGAAAGGCGAGCTCTCGATCGGTGGACGGCCGGTGCGGCTGGCCAACATCGAGGTGCCGGTGCTGCATGCGCTCGCGCAGCACGACCACATCGTTCCCTATGAGGCGGGCGCGCCGCTGATCGCGGGCATCGGATCGGCGGACAAGGAGGAGGTGGTGCTCAAGGGGGGCCATGTGAGCCTGGCCGCGGGACCGAACGCGGTGCGCCGGCTGTGGCCGAAGCTCGACGAATGGCTGGGAGTGCGATCCATATGACGAATGCCGGCGACACCTCGACGAACCCGGGTTCGACCCGGCTCTATCCGCGCACGCTGCCGCATGCCGACGGCGAGATCGCGCTGCGCCGCATGGACGCCGCCGATGCCGGCGCGGTGCTGGCCTTCGCGCAGGCGCTGCCCACGCACGACCTGCTGTTCCTGCCGCGCGACATCACGCAGCCCAAGGTGATGGATGCCTGGGTGCGCGCCATCGCGCGCGGCGACATCGACAGCGTGCTCGCGGTGCGCGACGACAAGGTGCTGGGCTGCGCGGCGGTGATCCGCGATCCGCATTCGTGGTCGCGCCATGTGGCCGAACTGCGCGTGCTGGTCGAGCCTGCCCTGCGCGGCAGCGGCCTGGGCCAGCAGCTCGCGCAGGAAGGCTGCGCGCTCGCGATGGAACAGGGCCACGAGAAGGTGGTGGCGCAGATGACCGTGGACCAGCGCGGCGCGATCGCGGTGTTCCAGGCACTGGGCTTCCGGCCCGAGGCGCTGTTGAGCAAGCACGTGAAGGACCGCGAGGGCCGCGCGCACGACCTCGTGGTGCTGTGTCAGGACGTCGCGCAGGTCGAGGCGCAGATGCGGGCCTACGGGGTGACCGAGGCGTTCTGAGGCGGCGAGTCGAAGCGGCCCTGTGCCGCGAAGGCATCGAGCGCGCGCGCCATGCGTTGCGCCATCGCGGGATGGAAGGGGTCGTGGCCCGCGCCGGGCACGGTCTCGAAGCGGCTCGCGGGCAGCAGGCGCTGTACGGCTCGAGCGGCGGCCGGGCGACAAGTCCGGTCGAGCTCGCCGTGCAGGAACAGCACCGGATGGTCGCGCAGCGCGTCGAGCGCGCCCCACGCGACCGCGGCGCCGTCCGCGAGCCAGCAGCGGTGCGCGAGGTAGTGCGCCATCACCTTGTAGCGATCGATCGCGCGTTGCAACGCATCGCCTTGCGGCTCGGGCGCAGCGCCGGACTGTCCGCCCTGCGCGTGCTCCCAGGCCAGCCAGGCGAGCGTCGCGCGCGCTTGCGGCACGAGGTCGTCGTCCGCGAACACGCGACACAACGCGGGCAACAACGGCGCGCCCTCGGCCAACGAGACCGCGTCGGCCAGCCGCGACCATGCTTCGGGATAGCTCGCGCGCGCCCCCTCGAAGCTCCAATGCAACTCCGAGGCAGTCGGCACGAACAGCCCGCGCAGCAGCAGTCCGTCGACGGACGCCGGATGGCGCGCCGCATAGGCGAGCGCCAGCGTCGCGCCCCACGACCCGCCGACCACCAGCCAGCGCTCGATGCCCAGGTGCCGCCGCAGCGCCTCGATGTCGGCGATCAGCAGCTCGGTGCGGTTGTGGCGCGTTTCGCCGCGCGGCGTGCTGCGCCCCGCGCCGCGCTGGTCGAA
>NZ_JBZAYE010000035.1:0-25682 GCF_058244205.1 Variovorax sp. 20P10.2.4 | reverse complement strand
CGGCGCGCGCACGCCGGCCGCGCTGCTCGGCAACCTGCTGGTGCTGGGCGCGGTGGCCTTCGAATCGCTGTTCATCCTGCTCAACAAGCGGCTGCGCGTGCCGCTGCCGCCACTCGCGCAGTCGAGCGCGATGACCGCGCTGGGGCTGCTGCTGTCGCTGTTGCCCGCGCTGCTGGAGCGTGCCTGGCTGCAGCCCGTGCCGGCCGAGGCGCTGGCCGGTGTGGCCTACTACGCGCTGGTGCCGACGGTGGCGGGCTTCCTGCTCTGGTACGCGGGCGCGGCCCGGCTCAGTGGCGCCGAGGCGGCGCTGTTCACGGCGCTGATGCCGGTGTCGGCGCTGGCCCTCGCGGCCTGGTGGCTCGGCGAACCGGTGGGCTGGCCCCAGATCGCCGGCGCGGCCTGCGTGCTGGGGGCGGTGGCGCTGGTCTCGCTCGACGGGCGGCACCGGGAAGGGGCGTCCAGGACGGCCGATGTATAATCCCAAGGCTTTGCATGCCGCAAGGCGCACGGTGAGCGCAGTTCCAGCACCCACCGCAAGTCAAACACCACCGGAACAAAGGAAAAACCAATGATCGCAGCCTCCATCAAGGCCGAAGTCGTCAAGGACAACGCCCGCGCCGCCAACGACACCGGCAGCCCCGAAGTGCAAGTCGCACTGCTGACCGCCCGCATCAACGAGCTCACCCCCCACTTCAAGACGCACGCCAAGGACCACCACGGCCGTCGCGGCCTGCTGCGCATGGTGAGCCGCCGTCGCAAGCTGCTCGACTACCTGAAGTCCAAGGACGCCGACCGTTACACCGCGCTGATCGCCAAGCTGGGCCTGCGCAAGTAAGCCGAATCGCATGAAAAAACGCCTGGGTTAGTCCGCTAGCTCAGGCGTTTTTTACTTCGCGAACCACTTTCGGGGTGCCCTACAGAGCGAAGCTGTGTCATTCCAGGGAAGTTCGAATCGAGCTTCGCTGGAATGGCATCGTGTTCTGAAAAAGCCCTCCGAGCCGTGCGGATCTTCGATGATCTGCTACTAAAACAGGAGCAAACATGAGCCTCTTCAACAAAGTCACCAAGTCCTTCCAATGGGGCGACAAGACCGTCGTCATGGAAACGGGCGAAATCGCCCGCCAGGCCACGGGCGCCGTGCTGGTCGATATCGACGGCACCGTCGTGCTGGCCACCGTGGTCGCTTCGAAGACCGCCAAGCCGGGCCAGGACTTCTTCCCGCTGACCGTCGACTACATCGAGAAGACCTATGCCGCCGGCAAGATCCCCGGCAGCTTCTTCAAGCGCGAAGCCAAGCCCAGCGAACACGAAACCCTGACCAGCCGCCTGATCGACCGCCCGATCCGCCCGCTGTTCCCCGAGGGCTTCCTCAACGAAGTGCACGTGGTGATCCACACCGTGTCGCTGAACCCCGAAGTCGACGCCGACATCGCCGCGATGATCGCCGTGAGCGCCGCCCTGTCGGTCTCGGGCATTCCGTTCGACGGCCCGATCGGCGCCGCGCGCGTGGGCTACATCAATGGCCAGTACGTGCTGAACCCGGGCCAGACCGCGCGCAAGGATTCGCAGATGGACCTCGTCGTGGCCGGCACCGAAGCCGCCGTGCTGATGGTCGAGTCCGAAGCCCAGCAGCTGGCCGAGGACATCATGCTCGGCGCCGTGGTCTTCGGCCACGAGCAGGGCAAGCTGGCGATCAACGCCATCCACGAACTGGTGCGCGAAGCCGGCAAGCCGTTGTGGCTCAAGGAAGGCACCTGGGTGCCCGAAGCCAAGGACGAGGACTTCATCGCCAAGGTCAACGGCCTGGCCGAAGAGAAGCTGCGCGCCGTCTACCAGATCCGCAGCAAGCAGGCCCGCACCCAGGCCCTGCGCGAAGCCAATGCCAGCGTCTTCGAGGCCCTGAAGGCCGAAGGCGCCGCCTTCGACGCGGGCAAGGTCAGCGACCTGCTGTTCGCGATCGAAGCGCGCATCGTGCGCAGCCAGATCCTGCAAGGCGAGCCGCGCATCGACGGCCGCGACACGCGCACCGTGCGCCCGATCGAGATCCGCAACTCGGTGCTGCCGCGCACCCACGGCTCGGCGCTGTTCACACGCGGCGAGACCCAGGCGCTGGTCGTGACCACGCTGGGCACCGAACGCGACGCGCAGCGCATCGACGCGCTGGCCGGCGAGTTCGAGGACCGCTTCCTGTTCCACTACAACATGCCTCCCTTCGCCACCGGTGAAGTGGGCCGCATGGGCTCGACCAAGCGTCGCGAAGTCGGCCACGGCCGCCTCGCCAAGCGCGCGCTCGTCGCCGTGCTGCCGAACAAGGAAGAGTTCCCCTACACCGTGCGTGTGGTGTCGGAGATCACCGAGTCGAACGGCTCCTCGTCGATGGCTTCGGTCTGCGGCGGCTGCCTCTCGATGATGGACGCCGGCGTGCCGATGAAGGCCCACGTGGCCGGCATCGCCATGGGCCTGATCAAGGAAGACAACCGCTTCGCGGTGCTGACCGACATCCTGGGCGACGAGGACCACCTCGGCGACATGGACTTCAAGGTGGCCGGCACGACCAACGGCATCACCGCCCTGCAGATGGACATCAAGATCCAGGGCATCACCAAGGAAATCATGCAGGTCGCGCTGGCGCAGGCCAAGGAAGCGCGCATGCACATCCTGGGCAAGATGCAGGAAGCGATGGGCGAGGCCAAGGCCGACGTGTCGCAGTTCGCACCGCGCCTGACCACGCTGAAGATCAACCCCGAGAAGATCCGCGACGTGATCGGCAAGGGCGGCGCGGTCATCCGCGGCCTGCAGGAAGAAACCGGCACGCAGATCAACATCGACGAAGACGGCACCATCACCATCGCGTCGACCGATCCGGCCAAGGCCGAAGAGGCCAAGAAGCGCATCGAGCAGATCACGGCCGAGGTCGAGATCGGCAAGATCTACGAAGGCCCGGTCACCAAGATCCTGGACTTCGGCGCGCTGATCAACCTGCTGCCCGGCAAGGACGGCCTGCTGCACATCAGCCAGATCGCGCACGAACGCGTCGAGAAGGTGACCGACTACCTGAGCGAAGGCCAGATCGTGAAGGTCAAGGTCCTCGAGACCGACGACAAGGGTCGCGTCAAGCTGTCGATGAAGGCACTGACCGAGCGTCCGGCCGGCATGGAATACAGCGAGCGCCCGCCGCGCGAAGACCGTGGTGACCGTGGCGGCGAGCGCCGTGACCGTGGCGACCGCGGCGACCGTGGTGGTGATCGCGGCGATCGCGGTGACCGCGGCGGCGACCGTGGTGAACGCGCTCCGCGCTTCAACAACGACCAGCAGCAGCCGCGCAACGAGCAGGCTCCGGCCGGCGAGTCGCAGCAGCCGCAGGCTCCGCGCGAGTCGCAGGAGTAAGAAGGCCATGGCGGCCGCGGCATGCGCCGCGCGCCGCCTTTGCCTTTCCGATTGCTGAATGCGCCCGTCGCACGGGCGGCTGGAGGCCAGGAGACCATGAAAGCCATTGAAATCGCTTCGTACGGCGCCCCCGAGGTGCTGCGCGTCACGGATCGTCCCGATCCGGTCGCCGGCGCGGGCGAGCTGCTGATCCGCGTGTCGGCCAGCGGTGTCAACCGCCCCGACGTGCTGCAGCGCATGGGCCACTATCCGGTGCCGCCCGGCGCTTCCGACCTGCCGGGCCTTGAAGTGGCCGGCGAGATCGTGTCGGGCGATGCCGCGGCATTGGCCGAGGCGGGCTTCGCGATCGGCGACCGCGTCTGCGCGTTGATCGCCGGCGGTGGCTACGCGCAGCTGTGCGTGGCGCCCGTGGCGCAGTGCCTGCCGGTGCCCAAGGGCTGGAGCGACGTCGAGGCGGCTTCGCTGCCCGAGACCTTCTTCACCGTCTGGAGCAACGTGTTCGAGCGCGGCCGTCTGCAGCAGGGCGAAACCCTGCTGATCCAGGGCGGCTCGAGCGGCATCGGCGTCACGGCGATCCAGATCGCCAAGGCGCTGGGCGCGACCGTGATCGTCACGGCCGGCAGCGACGACAAGTGCGAGGCCTGCCTGAAACTCGGCGCCGATCACGCGATCAACTACCGCACGGCCGATTTCGTCGAAGTGGCGAAGTCGCTGACCGGCGGCAAGGGCGTGGACGTCATCCTCGACATGGTCGCGGGCGACTACGTGGCGCGCGAGGTCGAGTGCCTGGCCGAGGACGGCCGGCTGGTGATCATCGCGGTGCAGGGTGGCGTCAAGAGCCAGATCAACGCGGGTCTGGTGCTGCGCAAGCGGCTCACGATCACGGGGTCGACGCTGCGTCCGCGGCCGGTGGCATTCAAGGGCGCGATCGCCAAGGCACTGCGCGAGAAGGTGTGGCCGCTGCTCGAGAGCGGCGCGGTCAAGCCGGTGATCCACAGCACCTTCGCGGCGACCGGCGAGCCCAGCGGCGCGGCGCAGGCGCACGCGTTGATGGAATCGAACCAGCACATCGGCAAGATCGTGCTGACCTGGTGACGAGACGAGCACGATGGCGACCCACAAGAAACTGATCGCAGGGAACTGGAAGATGAATGGCAGCCTGGCTGCCAACGAGGCGCTGGTGACGGCGCTGCGGCAGGGGCTCGCGGCGAATGCGCCCGCGTGCGACATCGCGCTGTGCGTCCCCGCGCCGTATTTCGCGCAACTGCAGTCGCTGCTGGCGGGTTCGCCGATGGCGCTGGGCGCGCAGGACATTTCCGCGCAGGCGCAGGGCGCCTTCACGGGCGAGCAGTCGGCGGCGATGCTGAAGGACTTCGGTGTGCGCTATGCCATCGTCGGCCATTCGGAGCGCCGCCAGTACCACGGCGAGACCGACGACGCCGTGGCCGCGAAGACCGCGGCCGCGCTGGCCAACGGCATCACGCCGATCGTCTGCGTCGGCGAGACGCTGGCGCAACGCGAAGCGGGCCAGACCGAGGAAGTGGTGAAGCGCCAGCTGGCGGCGGTCATCCACGTGAACGGCCACTGCATCAGCGAGATCGTGGTCGCCTACGAGCCCGTGTGGGCCATCGGCACCGGCAAGACGGCCACGCCCGAGCAGGCGCAGGCGGTGCACGCCGTGCTGCGTGCGCAACTGCACCATGCCGCGAGCGAGCACGCGGCCGGCATCAAGATCCTCTACGGCGGCAGCATGAATGCCGCCAACGCGGCCGAACTGTTGGCGCAAGCCGACATCGACGGCGGCCTGATCGGCGGCGCTTCCCTGAAGGCCCCCGACTTTTTGCAGATCATTTCCGCCGCCGCCCGCTGAAGCGGGCAGGGCAGGCATCAATTAGGAGTAAGAACGAATGAACGTGGTCCTCAACCTTCTGGTCGGCGTGCAGATGCTGTCGGCGCTGGTGATGATCGGGCTGATCCTGATCCAGCACGGCAAGGGCGCCGACATGGGCGCGGCCTTCGGCAGCGGCAGCGCCGGCAGCCTGTTCGGCGCCAGCGGCAGCGCGAACTTCCTCTCGCGCACCACGGCCGTGCTGGCCGCGGTGTTCTTCGCCTGCACGCTGCTGCTGGCCTACTTCAGCCATGCACGTCCCACGGGCGGCGGCAGCCTGCTGGAGCGCGCTGCCATCGGCGTGCCGGCCACGCCGGCTTCGGGCGCGGCAGGCCAGATTCCCTCGGGCCAGTCGGGCGCGGCACCTGCTGCGGCACCCGCGAGCGCGCCTGCGGCTGGCGCGGGACAGATTCCCAGCAAGTAACTCTGATGTTTTCAGAGTGACCCGTAAGAAATGGCTTCATTTCAGGGTAAACTCTAAAGCTGTTCGGAAAGCCAAACCTCTTCGTAGGAACCTCATGCCATCCGAACAGAAAAACCGCGGTCGTGGTGAAATTGGTAGACACGCTATCTTGAGGGGGTAGTGGCGAAAGCTGTGCGAGTTCGAGTCTCGCCGACCGCACCAAATCTCACCGACAGGACGCCTCATGAAGGTGCTTCTGTCGGTGGCAAGCGGTGAAAGCTCCCGATGAACCTCGATTCCTACCTTCCCGTCCTTTTGTTCATTCTGGTCGGGGTCGGCGTAGGCGTCGCTCCACAGGTCATCGGATACATCCTCGGCCCCAATCGGCCTGACGCAGCCAAGAACGCACCTTACGAGTGCGGCTTCGAGGCCTTCGAGGATGCGCGCATGAAGTTCGACGTGCGCTATTACCTGGTTGCCATTCTCTTCATCCTGTTCGATCTGGAGATTGCCTTTCTCTTCCCATGGGCCATTGCGCTCAAGGAGATCGGTGCTGTCGGCTTCTGGGCCATGATGATCTTTCTCGCCATCCTCGTCGTGGGCTTCGCCTACGAGTGGAAAAAAGGCGCGCTCGACTGGGAATAAGGAAGCTACACGATGGCCATTGAAGGTGTTCTCAAGGAAGGCTTCGTCACGACCACCTACGACTCGGTGGTGAACTGGGCGAAGACCGGATCTCTGTGGCCGATGACGTTCGGTCTGGCCTGCTGTGCGGTCGAAATGATGCACGCCGGCGCAGCCCGCTACGACATCGACCGTTTCGGCATGCTGTTCCGCCCGAGCCCGCGTCAGTCCGATCTGATGATCGTGGCCGGCACGCTGTGCAACAAGATGGCACCGGCGCTGCGCAAGGTCTACGATCAGATGCCCGAGCCGCGCTGGGTGCTCTCGATGGGCTCGTGCGCCAACGGCGGGGGCTACTACCACTACAGCTACTCGGTGGTGCGTGGTTGCGACCGGATCGTTCCGGTCGACGTCTACGTGCCCGGCTGCCCGCCCACCGCCGAAGCGCTGCTCTACGGGATCATCCAGCTGCAGCAGAAGATCCGCCGCACCAACACCATCGCGCGTGCCTGAGGAATTGCCGAGATGACCGACTTTGCAATTTCTCCGGAGGCGCTGCAGGCGACTCTGGTGCAGACCCTGGGCGACAAGGCCAGGAGCGTGACCGTCGCGCTCGGCGAAGTGACCGTGGTGGTGAGTGCCGCGAACTACATCGATGCGGCGCTGCTGCTGCGCGATGCGCCGGGTTGCCGCTTCGAGCAGCTGATCGACCTCTGCGGCATGGACTATTCCGACTACCGCGAAGGCGAGTGGGAAGGCGAGCGCTACGGCGTCGTGTCTCACCTGCTGTCGGTGAGCCTCAACCAGCGCGTGCGCCTGCGGGTGTTCGCGCCCAGCGAGGACCTGCCGGTGGTCGATTCGCTGCAGCCCGTGTGGAACGCGGCGACCTGGTTCGAGCGCGAAGCCTTCGACCTCTACGGCATCGTGTTCGAGGGTCACGACGACCTGCGCCGCATCCTGACCGACTACGGCTTCATCGGCCATCCGTTCCGCAAGGACTTCCCGGTGTCGGGTCACGTCGAGATGCGCTACGACGAAGAACAGAAGCGCGTGGTCTACCAGCCGGTATCGATCGAGCCGCGCGAGATCACGCCGCGCGTGATCCGCGAAGACAACTACGGCGGCGGACTCCACTGACATGGCCGAAATCAAGAACTACACCCTCAACTTCGGTCCCCAGCATCCGGCCGCGCACGGCGTGCTGCGCCTGGTGCTCGAGCTCGACGGCGAAGTGATCCAGCGCGCCGATCCGCACATCGGCCTGCTGCACCGCGCGACCGAGAAGCTTGCCGAATCGCGCACCTTCATCCAGTCGCTGCCCTACATGGACCGCCTCGACTACGTGTCGATGATGTCTAACGAGCATGCCTACTGCCTCGCCATCGAGAAGATGATGGGCCTCGAGGTGCCGATCCGCGCGCAGTACATCCGCGTCATGTTCGCCGAGATCACCCGGCTGCTGAACCACCTGCTGTGGCTCGGCGCGCACGGCCTCGATTGCGGTGCGATGAACATGCTCATCTACTGCTTCCGCGAACGCGAAGACCTGTTCGACATGTACGAAGCGGTGTCGGGCGCGCGCATGCACGCGGCCTACTTCCGTCCGGGTGGCGTGTACCGCGACCTGCCGGACGTGATGCCGCAGTACAAGGTCAGCAAGATCAAGAATGCGAAGGCGATCGAGAAGCTCAACGAGAACCGCCAGGGCTCGCTGCTCGACTTCGTCGACGATTTCTGCAAGCGCTTCCCGAAGATGGTCGACGAGTACGAGACGCTGCTCACCGACAACCGCATCTGGAAGCAGCGCACCGTGGGCATCGGCGTGGTCACGCCGGAGCGCGCGCTGAACCTCGGCTTCACCGGCCCGATGCTGCGTGGCTCGGGCGTCGAATGGGATCTGCGCAAGAAGCAGCCCTACGACGTCTACGACCGGATGCAGTTCGACATTCCGCTCGGCAAGACGGGCGACTGCTACGACCGCTACCTGGTGCGCGTCGAGGAGATGCGCCAGGCCAACAAGATCATCCAGCAGTGCTCGGCCTGGCTGCGCGCCAACCCCGGCCCGGTGATCACCGACAACCACAAGGTCGCCGCGCCCGCGCGCGAATCGATGAAGGCGAACATGGAGGAGCTGATCCACCATTTCAAGCTCTTCACCGAAGGCTTCCACGTGCCCGAAGGCGAGGCCTATGCCGCCGTCGAGCATCCGAAGGGCGAGTTCGGCATCTATCTCGTGAGCGACGGCGCCAACAAGCCGTACCGCCTGAAGATCCGCGCCCCTGGCTTCCCGCACCTCGCTGCCCTCGACGAAATGTCGCGCGGTCACATGATCGCCGACGCTGTCGCGGTGATCGGCACGATGGACATCGTGTTCGGCGAAATCGACAGGTGAGAAAGAGCGAATGACTTCCTCTACCCATGACACTCACGCGGCGCCTTCGGCGCCGCTGAAGCCTGCGACCCTCGAACGCTTCGCGCGCGAGGTGGCCAAGTACCCCGAGGCCGGCAAGCAGTCGGCCGTGATGGCCTGCCTGGCGATCGTGCAGCAGGACGAGGGCTTCGTGAGCACCCAGCGCGAGCGCGAGATTGCCGAGTACCTCGGCATGGCGCCGATCGCGGTGCACGAGGTCACGACCTTCTACAACATGTACAACCAGCATCCGGTGGGCAAGTACAAGCTCAACGTCTGCACCAACCTGCCGTGCCAGCTGCGCGATGGCGTCACGGCCCTCGTGCATCTCGAGAAGAAGCTCGGCATCAAGATGGGCGAGACCACGGCCGATGGCCTGTTCACGCTGCAGCAGAGCGAATGCCTGGGCGCCTGCGCCGATTCGCCGGTGATGCTGGTCAACGACCGCACGATGTGCAGCTTCATGAGCAACGACAAGCTCGATCAGCTCGTCGATGGCCTGCGCAGTGCAACCCCCGGGGAGGCTTCGTGATGACGCCCGATCAGGTTCTTTCGCAGTTCCGCGCCACCGGCGTGCAGACCTGCTTCCATGACCGCCACATCGGCGCGCAGATCTATGCCGGCCTCGACGGCACCAACTGGCACCTCGCCGACTACGAGGCGCGCGGCGGCTACCAGGCGCTGCGCAAGATCCTCACCGAGGGCCTGACGCCCGACCAGGTGATCGCCGAGGTCAAGGCCTCGGGCCTGCGCGGCCGCGGCGGCGCGGGTTTCCCGACCGGCCTGAAGTGGAGCTTCATGCCGCGCCAGTTCCCGGGCCAGAAGTACCTGGTCTGCAACTCGGACGAAGGCGAGCCGGGCACCTGCAAGGACCGCGACATCCTGCAGTTCAACCCGCACATCGTGATCGAAGGCATGGCCATCGCCGCTTACGCGATGGGCATCAGCGTGGGCTACAACTACATCCACGGCGAGATCTTCCAGAGCTACGACCGCTTCGAGGAAGCCCTCGAGGAGGCACGCGCCGCCGGTTATCTCGGCGACAAGATCATGGGCAGCACGTACAACTTCCAGTTGCACGCCGCCCACGGCTTCGGCGCCTACATCTGCGGCGAGGAAACCGCGCTGCTCGAATCGCTCGAAGGCAAGAAGGGCCAGCCGCGCTTCAAGCCGCCGTTCCCGGCCAGCTTCGGCCTGTACGGCAAGCCGACCACCATCAACAACACCGAGACCTTCGCGGCGGTGCCCTGGATCATCCGCAACGGCGGCCCGGCCTACCTCGAGTGCGGCAAGCCGAACAACGGCGGCACCAAGATCTACTCGGTCAGCGGCGACGTCGAACTGCCGGGCAACTACGAAGTGCCGATGGGCACGCCGTTCTCCAAGCTGCTCGAACTGGCCGGCGGCGTGCGCAAGGGCCGCACGCTCAAGGCCGTGATCCCCGGCGGCTCGTCGGCACCGGTGCTGCCGGCCGACATCATGATGCAGTGCACGATGGACTACGACTCCATCTCGAAGGCCGGCTCCATGCTGGGTTCGGGCGCGGTGATCGTGATGGACGACAGCCGCTCGATGGTCGAGTCGCTCAAGCGCCTCTCGTACTTCTACATGCACGAATCCTGCGGCCAGTGCACGCCGTGCCGCGAAGGCACGGGCTGGCTCTACCGCGTGGTCGACCGCATCCACAACGGCCAGGGCAAGCCCAGCGACCTGCAGTTGCTGGACTCCGTCGCCGGCGACATCATGGGCCGCACCATCTGCGCCCTCGGCGACGCGGCGGCCATGCCGGTGCGCGCCATGATCAAGCACTTCCGCCACGAGTTCGAAGCCTTGATCCCGGGCTACGTCCCGAAGGCAACGGTCCAGGCCTGAGCGCGAGAAAGACATATGGTTGAAATCGAACTCGACGGCAAGAAGGTCGAAGTGGCCGAAGGCAGCATGGTCATGCATGCTGCCGACAAGGCCGGCACCTACATTCCGCACTTCTGCTATCACAAGAAGCTCAGCATCGCTGCCAACTGCCGCATGTGCCTGGTCGACGTCGAAAAGGCGCCCAAGCCGATGCCGGCTTGCGCCACGCCCGTCACGCAGGGAATGATCGTCCGCACCAAGAGCGAGAAGGCGATCAAGGCCCAGCAGTCGGTCATGGAGTTCCTGCTGATCAACCACCCGCTGGACTGCCCGATCTGCGACCAGGGCGGCGAGTGCCAGCTGCAGGACCTGGCCGTGGGCTACGGCGGTTCCTCCTCGCGCTACGAGGAAGAAAAGCGCGTCGTGTTCCACAAGGACGTGGGCCCGCTGATCAGCATGGAAGAGATGAGCCGCTGCATCCACTGCACGCGCTGCGTCCGCTTCGGCCAGGAAGTGGCCGGCGTGATGGAGCTCGGCATGTCGCACCGCGGCGAGCACTCCGAGATCGAGACCTTCCTCGGCGACTCGGTCGACTCCGAACTCTCGGGCAACATGATCGACATCTGCCCGGTCGGCGCGCTCACGAGCAAGCCGTTCCGCTACAGCGCCCGCACCTGGGAACTGTCGCGCCGCAAGTCGGTGAGCCCGCACGACTCCACCGGCGCCAACCTGATCGTCCAGGTCAAGAACAACCGCGTGATGCGCGTGGTGCCGCTCGAGAACGAAGACGTCAACGAATGCTGGATCGCCGACCGCGACCGCTTCTCGTACGAAGCGCTCAACGGGACCGAGCGCTTGACGCAGCCCATGCTCAAGCAGGGCGGCCAATGGCAGCAGGTCGACTGGCAGACCGCGCTCGAGTACGTGGCCAACGGCCTCAAGCAGATCAAGGCCGACCATGGCGCGCAGAGCATCGGCACGCTGGTCAGCCCGCACAGCACGCTCGAGGAGCTGCAGCTCGCCGCACTGCTCACGCGTGAGCTCGGCAGCGACAACATCGACTACCGCCTGCGCAACGCCGAATTCACGGCCTTCGAAGGCATCCGCTGGCTCGGCACCTCGATCGCCTCGCTGACGCAACTGCAACGCGCCTTCGTCGTCGGCTCGAACCTGCGCAAGGACCACCCGCTGTTCGCGCAGCGCATCCGCCAGGCCGTGCGTAAGGGCGCCGCGCTCAGCGTGCTGACCTCGAAGAAACTGATGGCCGACGCCGAAGCCTGGGCCATCCAGCCCGCGCAGGCCGCCATCGTCGATGCCGGCCAATGGATCGAAGTGCTGGCCGCCATCGCGACCGTGGTGGGCCAGTCCACCGGCGCCGCCGCGCCGCTGGCACCCGCCAACGAGCCCGACGCCACCGCGCAGGCCATCGCCGCGTCGCTGCTGAGCGGCGAGCGCAAGGCCATCCTGCTGGGCAACGCCGCCGCGCACCATGCGCAGGCCGGCAGCCTGCTCGCGCTGGCCAACTGGATCGGCGCGCAGACCGGCGCCAGCGTCGGCTACCTGACCGAAGCCGCCAACACCGTGGGCGCGCAACTCGTGGGCGCGTTCCCGAAGAGCGGCGGCCTCCACGCCGGCCAGATGCTCGCCGCCGGCTCCGGCCTCAAGGCCGTGCTGCTGCTGAACACCGAGCCGGTGTTCGACTCGGCCGCCGGTGCCGCCGCGGCCGACACCATCGGCAATGCGCAGATGGTGGTCACGCTGAGCCCGTTCAAGGCCAACCTCGAATTCAGCGACGTGCTGCTGCCGATCGCACCGTTCACCGAAACGCCCGGCAGCTTCGTCAATGCCGAAGGCCGCCTGCAGAGCTTCCACGCCGTGGTGAAGCCGCAGGGCGAAGCCCGTCCGGCCTGGAAGGTGCTGCGCGTGCTCGCCAACCTGCTGGGCCTGCAAGGCTTCTCGTTCGAGTCCACCGCCGACGTGCTGCGCACGGTGGGCGACAGCGGCGCGCTGCCGGCCGATGCGCTGCGCAACGCCACGAGCGCTGCCGCCGTGGCCGCCAACCGTGCGCCCGCGCCCGTGGTCGCGAGCATCTACCAGCTCGATTCGATCGTGCGCCGCGCGCCGTCGCTGCAACTGACCGCCGACGCACGCAACGCGGGCCACGGCATCGGTGCCGCGCCCGCCAGCGTGCAGGCCGAGGAGGTGTCGGCATGATCGACGCCATTCACGGCTTCGGCCAGGGTCTCGTCGCCGCCGGCTGGTGGACCGGCGTGGTCTGGCCCGTCATCTGGACGCTGATCAAGATCATCGTCGTGGTCATCCCGCTGATGCTGGCGGTGGCCTACCTCACGCTGTGGGAACGCAAGGCCATCGGCTTCACGCAGATCCGCGTGGGCCCGAACCGCATCGGGCCGCTGGGCCTGCTGCAGCCGATCGCCGACGCGCTCAAGCTGATGACCAAGGAAATCATCGTTCCGACGGTCGCCAACAAGGGCTTGTTCCTGCTCGGCCCGATCATGACCATCATGCCGGCGCTCGCGGCCTGGGCCGTGATTCCCTTCGGTCCCGACGTCGCGCTCGCCAACATCAACGCCGGCCTGCTGTTCGTGATGGCCATCACCTCGCTCGAGGTCTATGGCGTGATCATCGCGGGCTGGGCCTCGAACTCGAAGTACGCCTTCCTGGGCGCGCTGCGCGCCTCGGCCCAGATGGTGAGCTACGAAATCGCGATGGGCTTCTGCTTCGTCGTGGTGCTGATGGTCACCGGCAGCCTGAACATGAGCGAGATCGTGAACGTGCAGGGCAAGGGCATGTTCGCCAACCTCGGCGTCGGCTTCCTGTCGTGGAACTGGCTGCCGCTGCTGCCGATCTTCGTCGTCTACTTCATCTCGGGCCTGGCCGAGACCAATCGCCACCCCTTCGACGTGGTGGAAGGCGAATCGGAAATCGTCGCGGGCCACATGATCGAGTACTCGGGCATGAGCTTCGCGATGTTCTTCCTGGCCGAGTACGCGAACATGTGGCTGGTCTCGATCCTGACCGTCGTGCTGTTCCTCGGCGGCTGGCTGCCCCCGTTCGAGTTCCTGAGCTTCATCCCGGGCTGGATCTGGCTCGGCGCGAAGACCTTCTGCGTGGTCACCATGTTCCTGTGGGTGCGTTCGACGTTCCCGCGCTTCCGCTATGACCAGATCATGCGTCTGGGCTGGAAGATCTTCATTCCCGTCACCCTCGTGTGGCTGGTCGTGGTCGGTGGCTGGATGCAGACGCCGTTCAACATCTGGAAATAACTGGAAGCGCCAACACCATGTCTGCGCACACCGCAACCCCGTCCGCGCCGTTCTCGCTCAAGGACTTCCTCGGCAGCTTCATGCTGTTCGAGCTGTTCAAGGGCCTGGCCATCACGGGCAAGTACGCCTTCAGCCGCAAGATCACGGTGCAGTTCCCCGAAGAGAAGACGCCGCTGTCGCCGCGCTTCCGCGGCCTGCATGCGCTGCGCCGCTACGAGAACGGCGAGGAACGCTGCATCGCCTGCAAGCTCTGCGAGGCCGTGTGCCCGGCGCTCGCGATCACCATCGAATCCGATGTGCGCGACGACGGCTCGCGCCGCACCACGCGCTACGACATCGACCTGACCAAGTGCATCTTCTGCGGCTTCTGCGAAGAGAGCTGCCCGGTCGACTCGATCGTGGAAACCCACATCTTCGAATACCACGGCGAAAAGCGCGGCGACCTGTACTTCACCAAGGACATGCTGCTGGCCGTGGGCGACCGTTACGAAAAAGAAATCGCGGCGAACAAGGCGGCTGACGCCAAGTACCGCTGACCCGGCCTGGCCTGAACCCTACGAATTCGAACTCATGGACGTCAAGACCGGTCTGTTCTATCTGTTTGCCGCGGTGCTGCTGTTCGCATCGTTCCGCGTCATCACCGCCCGCAACCCCGTGTACGCGGCGCTGTACCTCGTGCTGGCCTTCTTCCAGGCTTCGGCCATCTGGCTGCTGCTGCGCGCCGAATTCCTCGCGATCTCGCTCGTGCTGGTCTACGTGGGCGCGGTGATGGTGCTGTTCCTGTTCGTCGTGATGATGCTCGACATCAACGTCGACAGCCTGCGGCAGGGCTTCTGGAAGCACTTCCCGCTGGCCGCGGCCGTCGGCGCGCTCATCGCGCTCGAGATGGCGGCCGTGCTGATGGGCGGCTTCCGCCTCGGCGAGGCACCGCGCGCGGTGGCGGCGGCCAACAGCTCCAACACGCTCGAGCTGGGCAAGCTGCTGTATTCCGAATACCTCTATCCGCTGGAAATCGCGGCCGTCATCCTGCTGGTGGCCATCATCGCCGCCATCGCGCTGACCCTGCGCACCCGCAAGGACAGCAAGTACGTCGACCCGGCCGACCAGGTGCGCGTGAAGGCGCGCGACCGCGTGCGCGTGGTGCAGATGCCGGTCACCCGCGCGGCGGAGCCCGTGGTGGAAGCCCCGGCCGAAGCGGCCGCGACGGCAGCAAAGGAGAACAAGGCATGACGCTCACCCTCGGACACTTCCTCTCGCTGGGCGCGATGCTGTTCGCGCTGTCGGTGATCGGCATCTTCCTGAACCGCAAGAACCTGATCGTGCTGCTGATGGCCATCGAGCTGATGCTGCTCGCGGTCAACATGAACTTCGTCGCCTTCTCGCACTTCCTGGGCGACATGCACGGACAGATCTTCGTGTTCTTCATCCTGACGGTGGCCGCGGCCGAGTCGGCCATCGGCCTCGCGCTGCTGGTGCTGCTGTTCCGCAACAAGTCGAGCATCAACGTCGACGAACTCAACTCGCTCAAGGGCTGATCCAAGGCTGACACCAGAATGAGCGCAACCCTTTCTGCATCCACGCTGCTGGCCGTTCCGATGGCCCCCCTGGTCGGGGCGGTCCTGGCCGGCATCTTCGGCACCAAGTTCGGCGGCAACCACATCGGCCGCAAGATCACGCATTCGCTGACCATCCTCGGCGTGTTCGTGGCCTTCGTCATCTCGGCGCTGACGCTCAAGTCGGTCATCGTCGACGGCGCCCGCTTCAACCAGACCCTCTACGAATGGATGGTCGTCGGCGGCCTGAAGATGGAAGTCGGCTTCATGGTCGACGGCCTCACCGCGATGATGATGTGCGTCGTGACCTTCGTGTCGCTGATGGTCCACATCTACACCATCGGCTACATGGAAGAGGACGAGGGCTACAACCGCTTCTTCTCGTACATCTCGCTGTTCACCTTCTCCATGCTGATGCTCGTCATGAGCAACAACATGCTGCAGCTGTTCTTCGGCTGGGAAGCGGTGGGCCTGGTGTCGTACCTGCTGATCGGCTTCTGGTTCAACAAGCCGACCGCGATCTTCGCCAACATGAAGGCCTTCCTGGTCAACCGCGTGGGCGACTTCGGCTTCATCCTCGGCATCGGCCTGATCGCGGCCTACGCCGGCACGCTCAACTACACCGAAGCTTTCGCCAAGGCCGGCACGCTCGGCGGCATCACCTTCCCGGGCACCGACTGGATGCTGATCACCGTGATCTGCATCTGCCTGTTCATCGGCGCGATGGGCAAGAGCGCGCAGTTCCCGCTGCACGTGTGGCTGCCCGACTCGATGGAAGGCCCGACCCCGATCTCGGCGCTGATCCACGCGGCGACCATGGTGACGGCCGGCATCTTCATGGTGGCGCGCATGTCGCCGCTGTTCGAACTGAGCGACACGGCCCTGAGCTTCATCCTAGTGATCGGCGCCATCACCGCGCTGTTCATGGGCTTCCTCGGCATCATCCAGAACGACATCAAGCGCGTGGTGGCGTACTCCACGCTGTCGCAGCTGGGCTACATGACCGTGGCGCTCGGTGCCTCGGCCTACTCGGTCGCGGTGTTCCACCTGATGACCCACGCTTTCTTCAAGGCGCTGCTGTTCCTCGGTGCCGGCTCGGTGATCATCGGCATGCACCACAACCAGGACATCCGCTGGATGGGCGGCGTGCGCAAGTACATGCCGATCACCTGGATCACCTCGCTGCTGGGTTCGCTGGCACTGATCGGCACGCCGCTGTTCTCGGGCTTCTACTCGAAGGACAGCATCATCGAGGCGGTGAAGGAAAGCCACCTGTGGGGCGCGAACTTCGCCTACTACGCGGTGCTGATCGGCGTGTTCGTCACGGCCTTCTATTCGTTCCGCATGTACTTCCTGGTCTTCCACGGCAAGGAACGCTACGACCAGAACCCCGATGCGCACCACGACGACCATCACGCGCACGACGACCACGGCCATGGCCACGGTCACGACGACCACAAGCCGCACGAATCGCCCTGGGTGGTGTGGCTGCCGCTGGTGCTGCTCGCGATCCCCTCGGTGGTCATCGGCTACCTGACGATCCACCCGATGCTCTACGGCGAATTCTTCAAGGACGCGATCTTCGTCGACGCCACGAAGCACCACGCCATGAAGGAGCTCGAAGAGGCCTTCCACGGTGCCGGCGCGATGGCCATCCACGGCCTGCAGACCATGCCGTTCTGGCTCGCGCTCGCGGGCGTGGCACTGTCCTACTACATGTACATGGTCAATCCGGCGCTGCCGGCCGCGATCAAGCGCGCCTTCGGCCCCGTGTACCGCCTGCTCGAGAACAAGTACTACCTCGACTGGATCAACGAGAACATCATCGCGCGCGGTGCCCGCGCCCTGGGCATGGGCCTGTGGAAGGGCGGCGATCAGGCACTGATCGACGGCGCGGTCGTCAATGGCTCGTGGAAGCTGGTGGGCCGCATCTCTGGCGTGGTCCGCTGGCTGCAGTCGGGCTACATCTACCACTACGCCTTCGCGATGCTGCTCGGGATCTTCGTCCTGATGACGTACTTCGTCTGGTTCAAACGCTAAGCCGCAAAGCGCTGGAGTAAAAGAAAAATGGGTTTGTTGAGCCTTGCCATCTGGGTGCCGATCGCATTCGGTGCCGTGCTGCTGGCGTTCGGTCGCGACGAGCACGCCAAGGGCGTGCGCTGGGTGGCGCTCGTCGGGTCGATCGTGAGCTTCCTGGTCACGCTGCCGCTGATCTCGCGGTTCCAGAACGGCAGCGCCGCGATGCAGTTCGTGGAGAAGGCGCCCTGGATCGAGCGCTTCAACATCAACTACAACCTGGGCGTCGACGGCCTGTCGGTGTGGTTCGTGCTGCTGACCGCCTTCATCACCATCATCGTGGTGATCTCGGCCTGGGAAGTGATCACCGAGCGCGTCAACCAGTACATGGGCGCGTTCCTGATCCTGTCCGGCCTGATGATCGGCGTGTTCTCGGCCATCGACGGCCTGCTGTTCTACGTCTTCTTCGAAGCCACGCTGATCCCGATGTACCTGATCATCGGCATCTGGGGCGGCCCGAACAAGATCTACGCGGCCTTCAAGTTCTTCCTCTACACGCTGCTCGGCTCGCTGTTGATGCTGGTGGCGCTGATCTACCTGTACAACACCTCGGGCGGCAGCTTCGACATCCTGACCTGGCACAAGCTGCCGCTGAGCGGCCACGCCCAGACGCTGCTGTTCTTCGCCTTCTTCGCGGCCTTCGCGGTCAAGGTGCCGATGTGGCCGGTCCACACCTGGCTGCCCGACGTGCACGTCGAGGCACCGACCGGCGGTTCCGCCGTGCTGGCCGCGATCATGCTGAAGCTCGGCGCCTACGGCTTCCTGCGCTTCTCGATGCCGATCGCGCCCGATGCCGCGCACGAATGGGCCTGGCTCATGATCGCGCTGTCGCTGATCGCCGTGATCTACGTCGGCCTGGTCGCGATGGTGCAGCAGGACATGAAGAAGCTCGTGGCCTATTCGTCGGTCGCCCACATGGGCTTCGTGACGCTCGGCTTCTTCATCTTCAACGAGCTCGGCGTGTCCGGCGGCATCGTGCAGATGATCGCCCACGGCTTCGTGTCGGGCGCTATGTTCCTCGGCATCGGCGTGCTCTACGACCGCGTGCATTCGCGCCAGATCGCCGACTACGGCGGCGTGGTCAACACCATGCCCAAGTTCGCCGCCTTCATGCTGCTGTTCGCGATGGCCAACTGCGGCCTGCCGGGCACCGCCGGTTTCGTCGGCGAGTGGATGGTGATCCTGGGCGCGGTCAAGGCCAACTTCTGGATCGGCCTGGCCTCGGCCACCGCGCTGATCTTCGGCGCCGCCTACACGCTGTGGATGTACAAGCGCGTCTACCTCGGCCCGGTCGGCAACGACCACGTGAAGGAACTCAGCGACATCAATGCGCGCGAGTTCGTGATGCTGGCGCTGCTGGCGATCGCGGTGCTGTGGATGGGCCTGTTCCCCAAGCCCTTCACCGACGTGATGGACGCCTCCGTGACCCAGCTGCTGCGTCATGTCGCGGTGTCGAAGATCCCCTCCTGATGGCTGGCTGAAGAAGAGAACGAGATGATTGACAAACTCAGCTGGGTCACGATCTACCCTGAAATCGTGTTGCTGGTCATGGCCTGCATCATCGCGCTGGTCGACCTGTCGGACACCAGCGCGCGCCGCACCCGCACCTACGTCCTGACCCTGATCACGCTGGCCGTGGTGGCCGCGATGACGGGCATGGCCGCGAGCGGTGGCAAGACCATCTACGGCTTCGGCAACATGGTCGTGAGCGACCCGATGGGCAACTGGCTCAAGTGCTTCGCCTCGCTGGCGCTGATGGTCACGCTGGTCTATGGCCGTCCCTACGCGGCCGACCGCGACATGCTGCGCGGCGGCGAGATGTTCACGCTGGGCATGTTCGCGCTGCTGGGCATGTTCGTGATGATGTCGGGCAGCAACTTCCTGCTGATCTACCTGGGCCTCGAACTGCTGACGCTCTCGAGCTACGCGCTGGTGGCGCTGCGCCGCGACAACGCGGTCGCCAGTGAAGCCGCCATGAAGTACTTCGTGCTCGGCGCCATGGCCAGCGGCTTCCTGCTCTACGGCCTGTCGATGATGTACGGCGCCACCGGTTCGCTCGACGTGAACGAGGTGTTCAAGGCCATCGCGAGCGGCAAGGTCAACCACCAGGTGCTGGTGTTCGGCCTGGTGTTCATCGTGGCCGGTCTGGCGTTCAAGGTCGGTGCCGCCCCGTTCCACATGTGGGTGCCCGACGTCTACCAGGGCGCGCCCACGGCGATCACGCTGATGATCGGCGCCGCGCCCGAGCTCGCGGCCTTCGCGATCATCATCCGCCTGCTGGTCGAAGGCCTGCTGCCGCTGGCGATCGACTGGCAGCAGATGCTCGCGCTGCTGGCCATCGCCTCGCTGCTGGTCGGCAACCTGGCCGCCATCGCGCAGACCAATCTCAAGCGCATGCTGGCCTACTCGACCATCTCGCAGATGGGCTTCGTGCTGCTCGGCCTGGTGGCCGGCGTGGTCAACGGCAACACCTACAACGCCCAGTTCGCCTACAGCGCCTCGATGTTCTACATCGTGACCTACGTGCTCACGACGCTGGCGAGCTTCGGCACCATCCTGCTCTTGGCGCGCGAAGGCTTCGAGAGCGAGGAGATCACCGACCTGGCCGGCCTCAACCAGCGCAGCCCGCTGTATGCCGGCGTGATGGCGATCACCATGTTCTCGCTCGCGGGCATTCCGCCGCTGGTCGGCTTCTACGCCAAGCTGGCGGTGCTGCAGGCGCTGATCGCATCGGGCCAGGCCCTCTACATCGGTCTGGCCGTGTTCGCGGTGCTGATGTCGCTGGTGGGCGCCTTCTACTACCTGCGCGTGGTCAAGGTCATGTACTTCGACGCACCGGTCACGGCCAGCACCGTGTCGGCCCCGCGCGACGTGCGCACCGTGCTGACGATCAACGGCGCGCTGATCCTGATCCTCGGCATCGTGCCGGGCGGCCTGATGACGCTGTGCGCCAAGGCCATCGTCGCCACGCTGGCGAACTGACGCGCCGCGCGCCAGGGCCCGCACAAGGTGTCGCAGACGGCTTCGGTCTGGGTGGTGTTGCTGCTGGCCCTGCTGGCGGCCAACCTGCCGTTCCTCAACGACCGGCTGTTCGGCGCCGTGGCGATCGGCGTGCGCAAGACGCTGGCCATGCGCTTCGGCGAGCTGGTGGTGCTGTACTTCCTGGCCGGCGGCATCGGCCTGCTGTTCGAACGCAGGGCAGGGCAGATCGCCACGCAGGGCTGGGAGTTCTATGCGGTGACCGGCGCGCTGTTCATCGTGCTGGCCTTCCCGGGCTTCACCTGGCGCTACCTGATGAAGCACCGGCACTGAGCGCGCCACCCACCCGACCATGGAGCGGACCATGACATCCAGCATCCCCGCAGACGCGCACCTGCGCGAAGAGCTCACCTCGCGCGAATCGCTCGCCAAGGGCAACTTCCTCGAAGTCCGCCGCGACACCGTGAAGCTGCCCGATGGCCACAGCGCCACGCGCGAGTACGTCGTGCATCCGGGCGCGGTGGTGGTGATCCCGCTGCTCGACGACGGCCGCGTGGTGCTCGAGCGCCAGTTCCGCTACCCGGTGGGCCAGGTGATGATCGAGTTTCCCGCGGGCAAGCTCGACGCGGGCGAGGATCCGCTGGTCTGCGGCCAGCGCGAGCTGCTCGAGGAAACCGGCTACCGCGCGCGCGAATGGGCGCGTGCTGGCGCGATGCACCTGGCGGTGGGCTATTCGACCGAGATCATCCACATCTACTTCGCGCGCGGCCTCTCGCTCGGCGAGCGCCAGCTCGACCACGGCGAGTTCCTCGACGTGTTCACCGCCACGCCCGACGAACTGCTGGGCTGGTGCCGCGACGGCTCGGTCACCGACGCCAAGACCCTGGCCTGCGCGCTGTGGCTGCAGAACACGGGCTCGGGCGCATGGGCCCTCGACTGGCAGGGCGACTCGGCCCGGGGATAATCGCGCGCATGAAGGTCCTCGATCTCCAATGCGCGCACGGCCACGGCTTCGAAGGCTGGTTCGGGTCCAATGAGGACTTCGAGAGCCAGCTCGCGCGCGGACTGGTCGAGTGCCCGGTCTGCGCCGACACCGCGATCGTCAAGCTGCTGAGCGCGCCGCGCCTGAACCTCGGCAACGCGAAGGCGCCCGAGGCCGAGCGCTCGAACCCGGCGGCCGCATCGGCGCCCGCCCACCTGCCGGCCGAGATGTCGCCCGAGGCGCGCTGGATGCGTGCCGTGCGCGAGGTGCTGGCCAAGACCGAGGACGTCGGCGACCGCTTCGCCGACGAGGCCCGCCGCATGCACTATGGCGAGACCAAGGAGCGCGGCATCCGCGGCCAGGCCACGCCCGAGCAGACCGAGGCGCTGCTCGACGAGGGGATCGCGGTGATGCCGCTGCCGATCCCGGCGGGGCTCAAGGAAACCCTGCAATAAAAAAGGAGAGCCTCTGCTCTCCTTTTTGCTTTCCGGGATCCGGGTCGCTATCAACTCGTGAACTGCAGCGCCGCCAGCCGCGCATAGACGCCGCCCTGCGCCACCAGCGCCGCATGCGTGCCCTGCTCGACAATGCCGCCATGGTCGAGCACCACGATGCGGTCGGCCTTCTGCACGGTGGCCAGCCGGTGCGCGATCACCACCGTCGTGCGGCCTTCCATCGCCGATTCGAGCGCGGCCTGCACCATGCGTTCGCTCTCCGCGTCGAGCGCGCTCGTGGCCTCGTCGAGCAGCAGCAGCGGCGGGTTCTTGAGCATCGCGCGCGCGATCGCGATGCGCTGGCGCTGGCCGCCCGACAGGCGTACGCCGCGTTCGCCGAGGAAGGTGTCGTAGCCCTGCGGCAGCGCCTGCAGGAAGTCGTGCGCGAAGGCGGCGCGGGCGGCGGCATGCACCTCCTCGACGCTGGCCTCTGGCCGACCGTACCGGATGTTCTCGAGCGCGCTGGCCGAGAAGATCACCGCGTCCTGCGGCACCAGGCCGATGCGCGTGCGCAGGTCGTGCAGCGCCAGCGAGGCCAGCGGCGCGTCGTCGAGCAACAGCTGGCCCGACTGCGGGTCGTAGTAGCGCAGCAGCAGCTGGAACACGGTGCTCTTGCCGGCGCCGCTCGAGCCGACCAGCGCCACCGTCTCGCCCGGTGTCACGGCCAGCGAGAAGTCGCGCAGCGCCGGCGTGCCGGGCCGCGAGGGGTAGTGGAAGGTGATCCTGTCGAACACGATCGCGCTGCCCGCGGCGGGCACGGGCGAGCGCACCGGCGCGGCGGGCGAGACGATGGCCGCGGGCGCATGCAGCAGTTCCATCAGGCGCTCGGTGGCGCCGGCGGCGCGCAGCAGGTCGCCGTAGACCTCGCCGAGCACCGCGGTGGCGCTCGCGAGGATCGCCACGTAGACCACGGTCTGGCCCAGGTGGCCGGCCGTGATGTCGCCGCGCAGCACCGCCTGCGTGCCCTGGTACAGGCCCCACAGCAGCGCCGCCGAGGTCGCGATGATGATGAAGGCGACCAGCACCGAGCGCGCCTTGGTGCGGCGCACGGCGGTGCGGAACGCGCTCTCGGTCGAGCCCTCGAAGCGGCCGGCCTCGCGGTCCTCGGCCGTGTAGCTCTGCACCACGGGGATCGCGTTCAGCACCTCGGCCGCGATCGCGCTCGAGTCGGCCACCCGGTCCTGGCTGGCGCGCGACAGCCGGCGCACGCGGCGGCCGAACCACATGCTCGGCAGCACCACCACCACCAGCAGGCCAAGCACCTGCACCATCACGTAGGGATTGGTCCAGATCAGCATCGCGAGCGCGCCCACGCCCATCACCGCGTTGCGCAGGCCCATGCTCAGCGAGGAGCCGACCACCGTCTGCACCAGCGTCGTGTCGGCCGTCAGGCGCGACAGCACCTCGCCGGTCTGGGTGGTCTCGAAGAACACCGGGCTCTGGCGCAGCACCCGGCTGTAGACCGCGTTGCGCAGGTCGGCCGTGACGCGCTCGCCGAGCCAGCTCACCGTGTAGAAGCGCGCCGCCGAGAACAGCCCGAGCGCGACCGCCACCGCGAACAGGGCGCCGAAATGCTCGCGCAGCGCCATCGTCTGGGCGCCCTTGTCGGGGTTGACCAGGCCGCCGTCGATCAGGCTGCGCAGGGCCAGGGGGAACACCAGCGTCGTGACCGCCGCCATGACCAGGAAGACGGCGGCCAGCGTGATCTGCACACGGTAGGGACGAAGAAAAGGGCCCAGTCCCGACAGCGATCGGGGCGAGCCCTTGGCCGTGGAGGCCGGCGAGGGGGAGGATGCCATGGGCCGCGATTCTAGCGAGAGAACCTTTGCCTTCACAAAGGTCGCCTTGACAATAATTGCCATGGCAGCTAATATTCGGGCCATGAACGATGCCACTGCTCCCGATGACGCTCCGGTTGCACCGGACGAGGTGCGTCGTGCGCCCGATTTCTACCGGGCGGAGTCGTATTCGACCGAGGAAAGCATCGGCTACCTGATGCGCCGGATCGTCACGACGGTGGCGCAGTCGGTGGAAACCCGCATGTGCGAGCCCGGCAGCCCGACCTATCCGCAGTGGGTGCCGCTCTACAAGCTGCACATCGGCGCGGCCACCACGGTGGCCGAACTGGCGCGCGCCTGCGAGCTCGACACCGGCGCCATGACGCGCCTGCTCGACCGGCTCGAGGCCAAGGGCCTGTGCCGGCGCGTGCGTTCGCTCGAAGACCGGCGCGTGGTCAACATCGAGCTCACCGACGAAGGCCGCGCGGCCGCCAAGGAAGTGCCCCACGTCCTGAGCCGCGTGCAGAACGAATTGCTGGCGGACTTCACCGCCGATGAATGGGGGCAGCTCAAGTCCTACTTGCGCCGCATCCTCGACAACGCACAGGCCCTCGCGGCCCGTGGAGGAAAAAATGACTGATTCATTCGCCGTGCGTGCCCTGCGCCGCACCCCCGTCGTCGCCGCCGCGCTGCTGGTGGTCGCGCTGGCCGGCTGTGCCGACATGGCCGGCATCGGCGGCCATGCCAAGCTGCGCGATGCCGGCTCGCTGGGCATCGCCTCGGCCGACAGGGCCGCCGCTCCCGCCCTCGACAGCCAATGGTGGCTGGCCTTCGGCGACGCGCAGCTCAACGGCCTGGTCGACCGGGCCGTGGCCGGCAACCCCAACCTGCAGGTCGCGCAGGCCCGCCTCGCGCGCGCGCAGGCCAATGCCGGCGTTGCGGGCGCGGCACTCAAGCCCCAGGTCGGGCTCGACTTCGACGCCACGCGCCAGAAGTTCAACACCAACTACATCTACCCGGAGCCGCTGGGCGGCTCGATCCAGAACGTCGGCCTGCTGCAGCTCGGCGCGAGCTGGGAGCTCGACTTCTTCGGCAAGAACCGCACCGCGCTCGACGCCGCGATCGGCGCCGCCAATGCGGCCGCGGCCGATGCCGACGCGGCCCGCGTGCTGCTCGCGAGCAACGTGGCGCGCAGCTACTTCCAGTGGGCGCGCCTCAACGACCAGCTCGCGGTGGCGCAGCGCACCCTGGCGCAGCGCGACGAAACCCTGAAGCTGGTGCGCGACCGCGTCTCGGCCGGCCTCGACACCCGGCTCGAACTGCGCCAGAGCGAAGGCGGCCTGCCCGAGGCGCGCCAGCAGATCGAGGCGCTCAACGAGCAGGTCGCGATCGCCAAGCATGCGCTCGACGCGCTCGTGGGCCAGCCCGGCGCGAGCGACGCGCTCAAGCCGCCGCTGATCGACGGCGTCAAGCCGATCGGCCTGCAAGCCTCCATTCCGGCCGACCTGCTGGGCCGCCGTGCCGACATCGCGGCCGCGCGCTGGCGCGTCGAGGCGGCCACCAGCGACGTGGCCAATGCCAAGACCCTGTTCTATCCCAACGTCAACCTCTCGGCCTTCGTCGGCTTCCAGAGCCTGGGCTTCGGCAAGCTGCTGAAGTCGGGCAGCGAGCAATGGGGCGTGGGCCCGGCGATCCACCTGCCGATCTTCGAGGGCGGCCAGCTGCGCGCCAACCTGCGCGGCAAGTCGGCCGACCTCGATGCCGCGGTCGAGAGCTACAACGCCACCGTGATCGACGCCGTGCGCGACGCGGCCGACCAGGTCACCAGCATCCAGTCGATCGCGCGCCAGCAGGCCGAACAGCGCGCCGCGCAGACGGCCGCCGAGGGCGCCTACGACATCGCCGTGCAGCGCTACCGCGCGGGCCTCGGCAACTACCTCAACGTGCTGACCGCCGAGACCTCGGTGCTG
>NZ_JBZAYE010000349.1:0-7707 GCF_058244205.1 Variovorax sp. 20P10.2.4 | reverse complement strand
TGTAGCCGCCGGCCGAGTGGCCCACGGCGCCGATGCGCGGGCCCTGGTCGTCGCGCGCGATCCGGTCCTTCCATTGCGGGTCCTGCAGCAGGGCGTCGATCACGTGCGAAGCCTGCCGCGGCCGTTCGCCGAAGTAGGCGGCTCCGCCCTGTTTCAGCAGCGCGCTGTCCTGCCAGTTGTCGCCCGGATGGCGCAGTGCCGCCACCAGGTAGCCCGCGCGCGCGAGCGCCTCGGCCAGGCTGTTGTGTCCCAGCTCGGTGCCGGCGAGGCCGTGGCTCAGCAGGATCAAGCCCTTGAACTTCTCGTCGGGCGGCGCCTGGATCGCGGCGCGCACGGTGAACGGCCCCATGGCCGTCGTGCGAGACGCGGCCTGCGTCGGGTAGTAGAGCGCGACCACGGTCGGCGCGGCGTCGGGCGTGGCGCCCGGAATGCGGACCTGCCGCCAGCCGGCCTCGGCGGCCAGCAACTGGCAGGACAGCAGCAGGCCCGAGGCGAGCAGCAGGGTGTGGCGAGAGAGGAGGGCAGTGGCGCGCATCGGGGTCTCCATGGCGGGGGCGGTGGAGTGCGCATGGTTGCCGCGGGACGGCGCGGCGGCCAGGCGAATGCGATGAAGTGCGCGAAAGGCGGCGCGAAACGACCGGGTGGGGTGTCGAGGCCTCGTGGGCCGGAGCGGTCATGCGCCTTTGGTGGGTCAGTCCGTCGTTCGATAGACGGTCTTTCCTTCGAGCACGGTCTCCAGCACGCGGATGTCCTTGATGGCCGATGGATCCACCGCTGCGGGATTGGCCGAGAGCAGGACAAGATCCGCCCACTTGCCGACTTCGATGGAGCCGCGCTCCTTTTCCTCGAAGTTCTGGTAGGCCGCGTTGATCGTCGTCGCGCGAAGCGCATCGATCGCACTGACGCGTTGCGCAGGCCCTATCACTGCGCCGCTTGTCGATACGCGGTTCACGGCGGCCCAGATCAGCCGCATCGGGTCCATCGGCACCACGGGCGTATCGGCATGAATGGTGTAGACCATGCCACGGTCCGCCGTGGATCGCGCCGGACTGATGCGCTCCGCACGCGCCGGTCCGAGGAAGACGTCGCGGTGCCGATCGCCCCAGTAGTAGGTGTGAAGGATGAAGTAGGACGGAATCACGTTCAGCCTTTTCATCTCGTCGAGTTGATCCTCGCGCACCGTCTGCGAGTGGATCACCGTGTGACGTGCGTTGCTGCGCGGTGCTTCTTCCTGAGCGCGCCTGAAGGCATGGAGGATGTCGTCGATGGCCGCATCGCCGTTCCCGTGCACGAGCAACTGGCGGCCGGCCTTGTGATGACCGAGAACCTGTTGCGCCAGTGCCTCGCGATCCGCACGCGGAAAACCTCGGTAGCTCGCGTCGCCATGGAAGGGCGTGTGGTAGGGCTGTCCCAGGTAACCCGTATAGCCTTGGATCGAGCCGTCGGCGAAGGTCTTGATGCCGCCGATCTTCACCTTCTTGCTCTTGAGATCGACCGTATCGAGTCCGGACATGCTCGTCGGCAAGGCCACCACGCGAATGGCGAGGTCACCTGCCTGCGCCGCCGCTTCGAGGGCCTTGATGCCGTCGGCACCGCTCGCACCGTCGCTGGCCGTCGTCACCCCGCGGGATGCATAGAGCGCGCTGATGGCTTGGGTCGCGGCCTGCACCTGTGCCGCCGTCAGTGGTGGTTTGAGCCCGCCCACCATCTGCACGGCCGTCTCCTCGAGCACGCCATCCGGTTCACCGCTCGCATCCTTTCGAATCACGCCACCCGATGGATCGGACGTCGCGGCGTCGATGCCGGCCAAGGCCAGGGCGACGCTGTTCGCCACGGCAAGATGGCCCGAGACATGGGTGATGAGGATCGGTTGCGTCGCCGAGACCCGATCGAGATCCGCGCGGGTCGGATGGCGCTTCTCGGCGAGGAGCGTGTCGTCGTAGCCGAAACCGGTGATCCATGCGTCCGGTCCGAGCTTGGCCCTTTGTTCCTCGAGGACCGACAGCAACTGCGAGAGGTCCTGCACCGGCCCGATCGGCGGGCTGTTGAGATCGGCCTCGAACAGCAGGTTGGTGCCCGCGAAGACAAGATGACTGTGCGCATCGTAGATGCCGGGGATCAGCGTCCTGCCGCCGAGATCGATGACCCGTGTCGCGCTGCCGATGTGCTTTTCGATCGCGTTCGATGCGCCGACGGCGAGAATCCTGCCATCGGAAATCGCGACGGCCTGAGCGACCGAGTTGTTTTCGTCGAGCGTCAGGACCGTGCCGTTCTTGTAGATCAGTTGTGCCGGCGGTGCTGGAGGGACAGACGCGCCGATCTCCAACCCCCCGTTTCCGCCACCCCCGCTGCAACCCACCATGGCCATGCCGCTGACGGCAAGAAGAAGTGCCGCGCCGATCGATCGGGAACGCGAGCGCACCTTGCCCTGAAAAAAGGCACTTTTCATCTTAGATTACTCCCTTGCGTGAACCGGGCCAGAACGTTGGCGCCGGATTCAATCTACGAAAGAGCCTTGCGATTCGATAGAACCAGTGGCTTTGTTTTGGTGGAGCCAGGAGGAAAAGATGACGCTGCGCCTACTCGCACACGGCACCGCAACGGTGCGATGCCTCGTGGCATCGGCTTGCGCGGTGGCGAGCCTGCTGGCATCGATACCCACACAAGCCGCCGAGGACTGGACCGAGATCGCGTCCACCGCGCGCAAGAAGGTGCTGCTGCGGCGCGATTCGATCCGTCCGCACGGCGATGCCGTCGAGGCCTGGACGCTCTACCGCTACGACGAACTGCAGACCGATGTCGGCAAGACACCGTTCCGCACTTCGCGCTACCTCTACGACTACGACTGCAAGGGCGCGCGCGAGAAGATGCGCCGCGTCGTGAGCCACAACGGGCCGCTGGAAGCGCACGACATCGACCTGAGCCGGCGCAGCGAGTGGAAGGCGGTGGGCGGGCCGACGACGGTGAGCGGGATCGTGTTCAAGAACGTGTGCGCCGGAGCGCGTTGATCGGTGCCAACCGAGGAAGGACACGCCCGCGGCGTGCGCAATCGCATGAAGATGTACATCCTGGTTCGAGACGACATTCCGTTGGGCTTTGCGATGGTCGCGGTCGCCCATGCCTCGCTGGCCGGCTATCTCAAGTTTCAGGACGAGCCCGAAACGCGGCAATGGCTGGCCGGTCCTTTCTTCAAGGCGGTCTGCAAGGCAAATGCCAAGGAGTTCGAGAATGCGAAACAGGTCGCGGACCATCTGGTCTTGACCGAATCCGCCTTGGAGAACCGGGAGGTGGCGATCGTCTTCAAGCCTCGGGAAGAGTGGCCGAAGATGTTCAAGTTTCTTCGGCTCTACAAAGATGCGCCGCCTGCCGTGCCGGAGTCCTGATGACGCGTCTTACTTGAGCCCTTCGGTATCGAGCGCCCTGCGGACCGCGGGCCGCGCCCGCACGCGTTGATACCAGTCCCGCAGGTTGTCCAGCCCATCGAAATGGATGTCGGCCCTGTAGACGGACGCCAGCCACGCGGCCTGGCCCCATTGGGTCAGCGCATAGAGGTACGCGTCGGCGGCCGTGAAGCCATCGCCCATCAGGTAGTCGCGGCCGGCAAGATGCTCGTCGATCCAGGCATAGCGCTGCTCGAGCTTGGGCTTCGCCGTCTCGACGCCGTACTTTCCGGCGAGCACGGCATAGAGCAGGGGAATGAAGCCCTTGTGGATTTCCGAGGTCAGGAAGCTCAGCCATTCCTGCAGGCGATAGCGCTCGAGGCTGCCGTTCTCCGGCGCCAGGCGCGACGCCGGCTTCAGGTCGGCCAGGTACTGAACGATGGCGGGGCCTTCGCGCAGCAACGTGCCGTCGTCGAGCTCGAGCAGCGGGACATAGCCGAAGGGGCTGAGTTCGCGGAAGTCGCGGCCGTCCTGCGTCCTGTGCGTCTTGTGGTCGACCTTGACGAGGTCGAAGTCGAGGCCCAGTTCGTTGAGCACGATGTGGGGCGAGAGCGAGCAGGCGCCGGGGATGTAGTAGAGCTTCATGGGTTCTTCGATGGGCGGGAGGTACGGCGCTGGAGAGCACCTCGGGCCATGTTAAGAACCGGGCCTGGATTTGGAAGAAGGCACATAAACTGCCTCTAGGTTAAAAAAATATACCTGCGGCCCTCTTCTCACTCGCGTGCTATGAAATCGAACGTCTCGGGTTGCTCCGTCGAGGAAGCCATGCGCCTCCTGGGCGGCCGCTGGCGGCTGTTGCTGGTGTCCTATCTCGTCGACGGACCCAAGCGATTCAACGAATTGCGCCGCGACGTGCCCGGCATTTCCCAGCGCTCGCTGACCCTGGACCTGCGCGCGCTGGAGGAGGCCGGGCTCGTGCAGCGAACCGTCCATGCCACGGTTCCGGTCAAGGTCGTGTACCAGCTCACGCCGGACGGCGAGCGCCTGAAGCCTGTCGTCAGCGTGATGATGGAGTTCGGGTTGTGGCTGAAGGCCAGGGCCGCGGGCTGAGGCGTTCGCTCGACCGGGTTGCCTTCATTCTCTCCATGCACCTTCGTGGCTCAACCAAAAAGCACCCAACAATGATCACGAATCGCATCGTTCTCTCTTTGCTGATCGCCCTTGCCGCGGGTTGCTCGAGCCCGCCGAATGCCCCGCAAGCGAAGCCACCGGGATTTGGCAGCCTGGCGGACTACCCTGTTCCTGTTGGTTCCGGGGGCGGGCCGGAATTGGAGTATTGCTTTCACTACTCGAAGCGCTTGTGGGAACTGACCAGTCTTCTGCGAGAGAACCAGATCACGCCTCAGAAGGCGCGGGACGTCACGAAGGCTTCTCTTGGCAGCCAGGCGATAGAGGAAGACCTGCTGGACTTGGACCAGTTCTCTCGCGAGTCGATCACGCCGGAGGCACTGGCTGGAGAACGCTTCATGCGATGCGCCAAGGTACTCCACCTTCCCGTTGAAGCCAGACACCACGCGATTTCTCAGTCCTGCTTTGGAGTACTGAAGGTGCCGCGCTATGTCTACGGGCTCAAGGAGCAAGGGAGGACGATCGATCAAGCCAGGGCGACATTGCTCGCGGCGAACTCCCCATCCACCGGCAGGATCCTGGGCTCGATCATTGACGACGTCTACGCAAGCTCGGGCGTCGATCAGTTCAATGGATTGAGCCGCAGGATGTTTCTTTCCTGCGTTGCGGCGGGCGGTGGTCCGAACGTTACCCAGCAATAGCGATCGGCAATGAATACCTGGACCGTCCAGTTCGTCGCGTCTCCTCCGTTCGAGCGGCCGAATCAGGTGGGTGTTGCCGTCTGGGTCGAGATCGATGAGATCGCCCCGGACACCTGCATCACCCGCTGTTGGAAAACGGAGTTCGTGGGCATGGATTGGATGCAGGACCTGCCGATCCAGGAGAGCCGACAGGGGCTTCCATTTCAATTGCAGCAGGGCTTGGCGGCGGATCTGCTGAGCTCGATCCGAACGGCAAGAGTCGGTGTCGCAGCCCTGGGAGACCTGGCCTACATCCATCCCACGACGTACCGGTTGATCATTCGATCGGGGTTCAATGGCTGCAGCCTCGAGTGGGTTCACGAGTTGCCTCCGGAATGGACGGAGCTGCGGAAAGCCGTCGAGGTGCTCGAGTCCATTGGACGCTCTCGAGAGAAATGACGAAACAGCGCCGTCATTCAAGCAGTGCAACTCAAGGCAAGCGCCCGATCCCCTCCGTCAGCAAATCGAAGAACCCCTGCGCATCCCCCTCCGCGATCCAGCGCACGTTCGCCGGCTTCTTCAGCGCCCCATACCAGTCCACCACCGTCTGCCCGAACCCCAGCCCTTCGCGGCTGTCGATCGCCACGTTGACCCATCGGCCGCCGAACAGCGAAGGCTGCAGCAGGTAGCCGATCACGGTGGCGTCGTGCACCGGCCCGCCGGGCAGGCCGTAGTACTGCATGTCGTGCCGCACGTAGGCATCGAGGATGTCGGCCACGATCCGGCCCGCCTGGTTGCCGAGGCCGCGCAGCCGCGCGATGCGCTCGGGCGTGGCCAGCACCTTGTGCGTGAGGTCCAGCGGCAGCATGGTGATCGGCACGCCGCTTCCGAGCACGATCTCGGCCGCATGCGGATCGGCGAAGACGTTGAACTCGGCCGTCGGCGTGATGTTGCCGCCGTTGAAGTGCGCGCCGGCCATGAGCACCAGCTCGCGCAGGCCGCGCACGATGTCGGGCGATTGCGCCAGGGCCAGCGCGAGGTTGGTCTGCGGGCCGAGCATCGCGAGCGTCACGCTCTGCGCGGGCGCGGCGCGCAGGGTGTCGATGAGGTAGTCGACCGCATGCCCTTCGGCCAGCGGCTGCGCGGGCTCGTGCACCTGCACGCCGGTGATGCCCTCGCTGCCGTGGATGTCGGCGGCGTAGATCGGCGTGCGCAGCAAGGGACGCTGCGCGCCGCCGTGGACCGGAATGTCGGGCCGCTGCCCCCACTCGCGCGCCAGCCGCGCGTTGCGCGAGGTCTTGGCGAGCGGCACGTTGCCGGCCACTGTGGTCAGTGCCTGGATCTTCAGGCGCTCGGGCGAGGCCATGGCGAGCAGCAGCGCGATCATGTCGTCGGCACCGGGGTCGGTGTCGATGATCAGCGTGTGGACGGTGGTGTCGTCGGAAAGCGGGGGCGTGTTCGTCGGCATGCGGGCTCCATGCAGGCACGACGGAGCGCGCGCCTGCGGGCAGCCAGTCTGCCAGAGCTTCAGCCCAGGAGCCGCCTGGCGAAGAAGGCCAGGATCTCGTCGCGCGCCGCGATGGTCGGCTGCCCGGCCTCGTCGATCAGGTGCGCGGTGACCACGCTGTGCGGGCTCGCGACCACCTGGGCGAAGAAGGGCGGCGTGACGGGGTTGGCCGCGCTGTCGGGCAGCACGCGCGCCACGAAGCGGTCGCCGAGCGCCTGCGAGAAGGCGGCAAAGCGCTCGGCCTTGCAGAACCTGTCGCCCTCGAAGCGATAGGCCATCACCGTCAGGTCCTCGCGTTCCAGCCGCTCGCGCACGGCGGCCAGCTCGTCGGCGGCCACGTTGGTGCCTGCCGCGTCGTCGAGCGGCAGCGAGGGCTGGCACACCACGGGCGCGAGCACGGCGCGCTCAAGCATCATCGACAGCGCGAAGTTGCCGGTGAAGCACATGCCGATCGCGCCCACGCCGGGGCCGCCGCATTCGGCGTGCGCGAGCCGCGCGAGCGCGCGCAGCCACTGCGTGACGGGGCTCGAGGCGTTCGACGCGAAGGCGCGGAACTCGGCGCTCACGCAGGCGCGCTTGAACACGGCCGCGCCTTCCTCGGCCTGCGGCACGGCCCCGTCGCGGCCGAACAGCGAGGGCATGTAGACGGTGAAGCCCGCATCGCGCACCCAGCGCGCGAAGCGCGCCACCTGCGGGCTGATGCCGGGCATCTCGGTCATCACGATCACGGCGGGGCCGCTGCCCATCAGGTAGACCTTCTTGGCGACGCCATCGAGTTCGATCTCGCGTGAAGAGAAGTCATCGAGCGGGTCATCGCGGTCGAGCGGGCGGGTGGCGGGTGCGTGGGTCATGGCGTGGGCAGTGGGTTGGGCAGCGGGGTGGATGAAGCTTGTATTGGGCCCACCGGCCGTTCAGAATGGCAGTGTCCTGTTTGACTGTTTCAGGGCCAAATCGGACAAAGCTTCCCCATGCACGACTTCACGATCCTGGTGCTGCCCGGTGCCTTCGCCTC
>NZ_JBZAYE010000348.1:0-7707 GCF_058244205.1 Variovorax sp. 20P10.2.4 | reverse complement strand
ACGCTGGTGCTGTGGCACCGGCAGGATGCGAACGAGGCCGCGCGGCTCGCGCGCGTGCTGGCCCACACCGGCACGCAGGTGCCCGAGTTGGCGCCGATGCGCACGCTCGATGGCGCGGGCATCGAGGCGCTCGAACCCGCGCTGGGCCGGCGTTTCGCCAGCGGCCTGTTCCTGCCCGGCGAAGGCCAGCTCGACAACCGCGCGCTGCTGGCCGCGCTGCTCGCGACGCTGCAGGCCGACAACAAGGTCACGCTGCACTGGCAGTCGCCGCGCGCGCCCGAGGACTTCGCACCCGGTTCGCCGGGCCAGCCCGACTGGCTGATCGACTGCCGCGGCCTCGGTGCCCGGCCGCAGTGGAACGCGCTGCGCGGCGTGCGCGGCGAGGTGATCCGCGTGCATGCGCCCGACGTGACGCTGGCGCGGCCCACGCGGCTCGTGCATCCGCGCTATCCGCTCTACATCGCGCCCAAGCCCGAGGGCCTGTTCGTGATCGGCGCGACCGAGATCGAATCGGACGACATGTCGCCCGCGAGCGTGCGCTCCACGCTCGAGCTGCTGAGTGCCGCCTACGCAGTGCACAGCGGCTTCGCCGAGGCGCGCATCGTGGAGATCGCGACGCAGTGCCGCCCCACCCTGCCCGACAACCTGCCCGCGCTGCGCCAGCCGCGGCCGCGCGTGCTGCAGATCAACGGCCTGTACCGCCACGGTTTCATGATCGCGCCCGCGCTGCTCGATGCCGCGATGGAGTGGCTCGCGCAGGGCCGCTCGCCGCTTGCGCAAGGCTTCGGCCTGGAGACCCCATGACGACGATGAACATCCTGATCAACGACAAGCCCTTCGCGCTGCCCGAGCACGCCACGCTGACCGACGCACTCGCCGCGCTGAATGCCACGCCGCCCTTCGCAGTGGCCGTGAACCGCGAGTTCGTGCCGCGCTCGGCCTATGCCGCGCGCGCGCTGCAGCCCGACGACCGCGTCGAAGTGATCCGCCCCGTGACGGGCGGCTGAACGAATTGATGGAGACAAGACCGATGACCACGACCCCGAACGACCCGCTGGTGCTCTACGGCGAGACCTTCCACAGCCGCCTGCTGCTGGGCACCGCGCGCTACCCCTCGCCCGACCTGCTCGAGGCCGCCGTGAAGCGCGCGAAGCCCGCGATGCTCACGGCCTCGCTACGCCGCCAGACCGCCAACCAGGGCTCGGGCAACAGCGAGCTCGGCAACGGTTTCTGGGAACTGCTGCGCCGGCTTGAGGTGCCGGTGCTGCCAAACACCGCGGGCTGCCACAGCGTGCAGGAAGTGGTCGCCACCGCGCAGATGGCGCGCGAGCTGTTCGACACGCCGTGGATCAAGCTCGAGCTGATCGGCGACGACTACACGCTGCAGCCCGACACGCTGAACCTGGTCGATGCCGCCTCGCAGCTGATCCGCGACGGCTTCAAGGTGCTGCCCTACTGCACCGAGGACCTGGTGCTGTGCCAGCGGCTGGTCGACATCGGCTGCCAGGCCGTGATGCCCTGGGCCGCGCCGATCGGCACCGGCCGCGGGCCGGTCAACCCCTATGCGCTGCAGGTGCTGCGTGACCGGCTCGAGGTGCCGATGCTGGTCGACGCGGGACTGGGCCTGCCCTCGCATGCCTGCCAGGTGATGGAGTGGGGCTTCGACGGCGTGCTGCTGAACACCGCCGTCGCTCTCGCGCAGGACCCGGTCGCGATGGCCGGTGCCTTCGCCGATGCGGTGCAGGCCGGCCGGGCCGCGCGCCGTGCCGGCGCCATGGCCGCGCAGGATGCGGCGCAGGCGAGCACGCCGGTGCTGGGCACGCCGTTCTGGCATCACGCGGGATGAGCGGCACCATGAACCACGAACAGCAACCGGACCGCGCGCGCGTCGCGCAGGAAATCGTCGCGGCGCATGGCCTGCGATTCGGCGCCGCCACATCGGCCCCCGCGGCCGCCATCGCCTACAGCGCCGACGACGCCATCTACCGCGGCGCGCGACAGGCTTGCGGCGCGCTCGGCTTCATCGACATCGACGCCGAATGCATCGCGCGCGCCTGGCGCGCGCAGAGCGAGCGCCTCGGCGGCTTCGATGCGCAGCGCTGGCCCGACGCACCCGTCGATTTCAGCTTGCGCGAATTTCCGCCGGCGGCGCGCGACAACGCCTTCGCGCCCTGCCCCGAGCAGCTCGGCCTCTATGCCGTGCTGCCCGATGCCGCCTGGGTCGGCCGCATGGCGCGCGCGGGCGTGCCGACGGTGCAGCTGCGCTTCAAGTCCGAGGACGCGGCGGCCGTGGCGCGCGAGGTTCACGCGGCCGTGGCAGCCGTGCAAGGCACCGGCGCGCTGCTGTTCATCAACGACCACTGGCGCCTGGCGATCGAGGCACGCGCCTACGGCGTGCACCTGGGCCAGGAAGACCTCGATGCGCTCGCGCCCGAGGAGCTGCAACGGATCCGCGCCGCCGGCCTGCGCCTGGGCGTCAGCACGCACGGCTATGCCGAGATGGTGCGCGCCGACGCGGTCGGCCCGAGCTACATCGCGATGGGGGCGGTCTATCCGACCACGCTCAAGAAGATGGCGACCGCGCCGCAGGGCGTGGCGCGGCTCGCGGCCTATGCGCGCTTGCTGCGCGGCTATCCGCAGGTGGGCATCGGCGGCATCGACGCGTTGCGCCTGCCCGAGGTGCTCGCCACCGGCGTGGGTTCCGTCGCCGTGGTGCGCGCGCTCGTTGCCGCCGAGGACCCCGAAGGAACGGCCGCGCAATGGATGGCAGCCATCGACGCCCACCGCACCGCATCGGCTGCGAAGCCCTGAAACCCGACCGAATGACGCATCCCTCTCCTCTTCTTTCCCGCACCCCCATCGCCTGCGCGATGGCCGCCCTGCTCGCTGCTCACGGTGCCTTCGCCCAGGCACAGGACACCACCGCGCTGCCCGCCGTGACCGTGAACCCGGCCGCCCTCGCGCCGCCGGCCGAGATCAGTGGCTTCGGCGACGTGCCGCTGCGCGAGCTGCCGCTGTCGGCCACCGTGATCGACAGCAACCAGCTGCGCGCGAGCGGCGCACGTCGACTCGCGGACCTCACGCAGTTCGATGCCTCGGTCACCGATGCCTACAACTCGGCCGGCTACTGGGACTACCTCACGGTGCGCGGCTTCGTGCTCGACAACCGCTTCAACTACCGGCGCGAGGGCCTGCCGATCAGCGCCGAGACCTCGATCCCGCTCGACAACAAGGAGCGCGTCGAGATCCTGCGCGGCACCAGCGGCATCCAGGCCGGCACCAGTGCGCCGGGCGGACTCGTCAACTACGTGGTCAAGCGGCCGACCGAACACGATCTGCGCACCGTGCGCATCGAGACCACGAGCCGCGGCAGCCTGCTCGGCGCGGTCGACCTCGGCGGGCGCTTCGGCGCGCAGCGCGAGTTCGGCTACCGGATCAACGTCGCGGCCGAGAACCTCAAGCCGCTGGTGCACGACCTCGACGGCAACCGCAACCTGTTCTCGCTCGCGGCCGACTGGCGCATCACGCGCGATTCGGTGCTCGAGTTCGAGATCGAGAAGAGCCGCAAGACGCAGCCGAGCCAGAACGGCTACAGCCTGCTGGGCGCCCGGTTGCCGGCGCCGGTCGATCCGCGCATCAACCTCAACAACCAGCCCTGGTCGCAGCCCTCGGAATTCGATGCGCTGACCGGCACGCTGCGCTTCAGCCAGGCCATCAACGCCGACTGGCGCTGGAGCGCGCAGATCGGCCGCCAGCGGCTGCGCACCGACGACCGCCTGGCCTACGCCTTCGGCTGCGGCGCAGAGGGCAACTACGACCGCTACTGTAGCGACGGCACCTTCGACGTCTACGACTTCCGCAGCGAGAACGAGCGCCGCACGCAGACCGCGGGCAGCCTCAACCTCAAGGGCAACGTGACGACCGGCAGCGTGCGGCACGAGCTCGGCATCGGCCTGCTGCAAAGCCGCGTGCGCAACCGCTTCCAGAACCAGGCCTACAACTACGCAGGCACCGGCAACATCTGGGCGACCTCCTTCGTGCCGCCGGCGCCCGACGCCACCACGCCGCAGACCAACCGCGACGAGCGCTCGACCGAGCTCACCTTGCAGGACGCGATCCGCTGGAACGAGCGCCTCACCACCTGGGTCGGCGTGCGCCACACGCGGCTCGACCGCAGCAGCATCGGCAACGACGGCTCGAACCCGACCGGCTACAAGCAGGACGTGACCACACCGTGGGTGGCCGTCAGCTACGTGCTGCGGCCCGAGCTGCTGGCCTATGCGAGCTGGGGCAAGGGCGTGGAATCGCAGGTGGTGCCGAACCGGCCCGATCTCTATAGCAACGCCGGGCAGGCGCTCGCGGCGCTCGCGTCGCGGCAATGGGAGCTGGGCCTCAAGGGCGGCAACGAGGCCTTTAACTGGCAGCTCGCGTGGTTCGACATCTCGCGGCCGCTGACCAACCTCGATGCCTGCGGCGAATCGTGCACGGTGCGCAACGACGGCCGCGCCGTGCATCGCGGACTCGAGGCCGGCGCGCAATGGAACCAGGGACCGTGGCGCCTCGGCGGCAGCGTGTCGGTCATCGATGCGAAGCGCCGCGGCAGCACGGCCGATCCCGCGCTCAACGGACAGTCGCCGACCAACGTGCCCAAGCAGGTGCTGCGCGCGCAGGTCGCCTACCGCGTGCCCGCGGTGGCAGGCCTAGAGATCGCGGGACAGCTGTCGTACGAAGGCCGGCGCAACGTGCTGCCCGACGGTTCGATCCGACTGCCGTCGTGGACGCGCCTCGATGCGGTGCTGCGCTACGACACCAAGCTCAACGGCGTGAACACCAGTTGGTCGCTGGCCGTCGACAACGTCTTCGATCGCCGCTACTGGAAGGAATCGCCCTACCAGTTCAGCCACGTCTACCTGTTCCCCGGCGCGCCGCGCACGCTGCGATTGGGCGTGAGCATCGCGCTCTGAACTTTTTTAGCGAAAAGTTGCGTCGGTTTGCCAGACCCTCAAAAACGACGCTATAATCTGAGGCTTGTTCCTCGATAGCTCAGTCGGTAGAGCGCCGGACTGTTAATCCGTAGGTCCCTGGTTCGAGCCCAGGTCGAGGAGCCAAAACAAGCCGCAAGGCTACTGGATGCCCCGCTACTCACAAGGTAGCGGGGCATTTTCCTTTGTGCTCGCACATCGACCTGCAAACACGTGCCGATGATCGAATGCGGCGGCACGATCGATGGCCGATCGCACGCATCGCATCCGCTCTTTCTTCATCGCCCGCATGCAGCGCAACGACGACGCGATCGACGAATCGCGCGGACAAAAAAAAGCCCGGCATCGAACCGGGCTCAAGCCTTCTTGCAGTCAAGCATCAAAGGGACGGGCAACCCGTCAAGGAGAATGGAAAGTGGTGCGCCGCGCGCCTGCCATGGGACGGAGTTTACTGTATATTTGTACAGTCTTCTCAACCCAGGAGTACTGCCATGCCCCGCATCGAACAACCGGTGGTCGTGCCCAACTACGCGCTGACCGACGCCCTCTCGTGGATCTCGAAATTCGCCCACGCCTGGAAGGCGATCGAGCCCGCGCCCGCCACGCTCAGCATCGACGGCTTCATCATCTGGGGACCGGTGCTCTACGAGAAGCACAGCGCCGAAGATCCGGTGCAGCTCGCGGCACGACTGTTCGGCAGCTCGGGGCCCTACTTCAGGTACCTGTACCCGGGTGCAGCGGCCGCGGCCAATCAGGGGTGAAGCGTCGGACGCGAGGGTGCATGTCTTGGCAGACGCGGGAATGTCGGAGAATCGTGCGATGAACTGGCATGCACCGTCCCTCCTGGCCCTCCTGTCGATCCCCTGCGCGCTGGCCATCGCCGGCTGCTCGACGCCCCCGAACGAAGTGATGCAGTTCCGCGAAGGCGTCCTGCGCGCCACCACCTACACGCAGGCGCAGCTCTACTGCGACAACAAGAACCAGACCCCGCGCTGGCTCGGCAAGGCACCGGCCGAGAGCGGCGTGCTGTTCCGCTGCGATTGATGCGATGAGGCAAGCCGCGCGCTGAGCCGCGGCCTTGCAAAGACAGGCATCGTCGGGCTCGCACCGATCCCGCGACACTCGATCCACTCCGGCCGGCAAGCATTGCGCTTGCCGGCCTTTTCATTTCCGACGGTCCGATCAGTGCGCCGTGAGGCCGCCACCGCCGGTCGCGTCGCGACGGGTCTTCGCGTTGTCGATGGTCGCGCTGACCGAGCTGGTGTTGATGGCCAGCGCCACGAGCACGGAGCCGACGAAGGCCGGGTCGGTCGAGCCGCTGAAATCCGAAGCGCCCGCGATGGCCAGGGCCTGCTGCACCTGCTGACGGGTGAGTTCGGCTGCCGCTTCTCCAACGACGTTCTTCTTGGTGGTTGCCATCTGAAAACTCCTGATTCTGGAAGTGAGGAAAAAAACAAAACAACGCCAGCCGACTGCAGGCCGCGTGGGATCCATCACGCGCCACAACCCTCCGCCAACGATGAAATGTTAACTGGAGGTCAAAAATACGACGAAGGTTTTCATCGAAATCGCACGGCGAAAACGCCCTCGCCGTGCTCATCTTTTCTGAAGATTTCAAGATGGATAATCGCGCCTCGCTCCGCCAGCCGGCGCATCGCGCAAGCCCTCGGGCCTTGCCGTTCGCGCATCGCTTCAGGCGGCGCGTTTCGAAGATGGGCCACCTTCCAAGAGCCCCCGTTCGAGTCGAGGTCGAGGAACCATTTTTCCACTCCAGGCCATGCCGGAATCCGCGCCGCGGACGATGCGCATGCGCACATGACTTTCGACACTGGCGTGCCGGATGACCGGTCCGTATCGTCGCGCGGTCGCTTGCGACGCGGTATCGAATCGGGAGCTCGTATTGGCCACGCGGTCCCACCTTCGGCTGTTCGATAGGGGCGCCTGCCGCGCAGGCGCCGTGTTGTTTCACTTGATAAATCGGGACATGGCTTTTTCCAAACTTTCTCTCGCAAGCGCACTGGCCGGCCTGCTGGCCCTCTCGGGTTGCCAGACCATGGACATGCAGATGGGCAGCCAATCGGCCAAGACCGTGGCCACGGGCAGCGCGGCCGGCGCCGCCACCTCGGGCGAAAGCAGCGCGCTCGAGCGCTGCGACTCGCCGCTGGGCACCGTCTCGCTGATCGAGAACGTCAATGCCGGCTGGTACACGGTGCTGACCGGCGAATACAAGCTGCCGCCCACCGCCAACCTGCTGCGCCTGTTGGTGCAGCAATCGAACTGCTTCGTGGTGGTCGAGCGCGGCGCGGCCGGCATGAACGCGATGACGCGCGAACGCGCGCTGCAGCAGTCGGGCGAGATGCGCGGCGGCAGCAACTTCGGTCGCGGCCAGATGGTGGCGTCGGACTACGGCCTGTCGCCCGAGATCGTGTTCAGCAACAACGACGCGGGCGGCCTCGGCGGCGCCATCGGCGGGCTGGTCGGCGGCGGCCGCGGCCGTGCCATCGCGAGCCTGGGCGCGAACCTGCAGACCAAGGAAGCCTCGGCGCTGTTGACGCTGATCGACAACCGTTCGGGCGTGCAGGTCGCGGCCGCGGAAGGCAGCGCCTCGAAGACCGACTTCGCGGGCTTCGCCGACCTCGCCGGCGGCCGCGCGGCCGGTGGCATCGGCGGCTACACACGCACGCCGCAGGGCAAGGTGATCGCGGCGGCCTTCATGGACGCCTTC
>NZ_JBZAYE010000347.1:0-7743 GCF_058244205.1 Variovorax sp. 20P10.2.4 | reverse complement strand
ATCCCGGCCACGCTGCCGCCGGTGCGCGGCGACCGCGTGCTGCTCGAGCAGGTGCTGCTGAACCTGCTGTCCAACAGCCTGCAGGCGATGCAGGCCACGCCGGTCGAACGGCGCGTGGTCGAGCTCGAGGCCGAGGTGGTCGAGGGCCGCATGGAGATCCGCGTGCTCGACCGCGGCACGGGCATCGACGACGCGCTCGCCGAGCAGGTGTTCGCGCCCTTCTTCACCACCAAGCCCGGCGGCCTCGGGCTCGGCCTCAACATCTGCCGCACCATCGTCGAGGCGCACCGCGGCCGGCTGGTGTTCGACCACCGCCCCGGCGGTGGCACGGTATTCACCCTCGTGCTGGAGATCCCCTCCCCATGAACGCATCCGCCAACAACCTCTGCGTGGTCGACGACGACGAGGCCGTGCGCCGCTCGCTCGGCCTGCTGCTGCTCTCGCGCGGCTACGCGGTGCAGACCTTTGCCTCGGGCGAGGACTTCCTGGCCGGCGCCGACCTGCAGCGCGCGGGCTGCGCCATCCTCGACCTGCGCATGGACGGCATGAGCGGGCTGCAGGTGTTCGACGCGCTGCGCGCGCAGGACAGCCCGCTGGTGGTGCTGTTCCTCTCCGGCCATGGCGACATCCCGATGGCGGTGGAGGCGGTGCAGAACGGCGCCTTCGGCTGGCTCGAGAAGCCCTGCAACGACGAGCAGCTGCTCGACAGCATCGCGCGCGCGCTGCAGCGCGCCGGCGAGATCGCCACCAGGCGCCAGGCCCGGCAGGCCGCGCAGGCGCTGTGGGACAAGCTCACGCCGCGCGAGATGCAGGTGGCGCGGCTGGTGGCCGAGGGCAAGCCGAACAAGCAGATCGCGCTCGAGCTCGCGCCGCTCGAGCAGCGCACGGTGGAGACCCACCGGGCCCACGCGTTCGCCAAGCTCGGCCTCGCGAACAGCCACCAGCTCGACCGCTTCCTGCGCGAGCACGGGCTGTAGCCGGGGCCGCGCCACCCCGGAGACGCCCACCTAGGGTTAACCCTTGCGTACCGATACGTAGCCGCGCGGCGGTGGGCTACGGACGACGGCGCGCGCGTGCCGCGACAGACTTCCCGGGCACCGATTCAGGCCGCCTGCAGCGGCCGCGACCCGAGACAAGGACACGCCATGAACACCCTCGCCCGCACCGGCGGCGCCCCCGCCGGCGCCTCGCCGGCCGACACCACGCCCTACACCTTCGAGGAGAAGCGCAAGCGCATCTTCGCCATCTTCGCCGCCTCCTCGGGCAACCTGGTGGAGTGGTTCGACTTCTACGTCTACGCCTTCTGCGCGATCTACTTCGCGCCGGCCTTCTTCCCCAAGTCCGACCCCACGGTGCAGCTGCTGAACACCGCCGGCGTGTTCGCGGCCGGCTTCCTGATGCGCCCGATCGGCGGCTGGCTGTTCGGCCGCATCGCCGACCGCAAGGGCCGCAAGACCTCGATGGTGACCTCGGTCGTGATGATGTGCGTGGGCTCGCTGGTGATCGCCTGCCTGCCGACCTATGCGCAGATCGGCGCCGCCGCGCCCGCGCTGCTGCTGCTCGCGCGGCTGCTGCAGGGCCTGTCGGTCGGCGGCGAGTACGGCACCACCGCCACCTACATGAGCGAAGTGGCGATGCGCGGCCAGCGCGGCTTCTTCTCCTCGTTCCAGTACGTCACGCTGATCGGCGGCCAGCTGCTCGCGGTGGTGGTCGTGGTGGTGCTGCAGCAGGTGCTCGACGAGGCCGAGCTCAAGGCCTGGGGCTGGCGCATTCCCTTCGTGCTGGGCGCCGTGGCGGCCATCGTGGCGCTGCTGCTGCGCCGCACGCTGACCGAGACCGCCAGCACCAGGACCCGCGCCGCCAAGGGCGCCGGCACCATGGGCGAGCTGTTCCGCCACCACAAGCGCGCCTTCTTCGTGGTGCTGGGCTACACGGCCGGCGGCTCGCTGATCTTCTACACCTTCACCACCTACATGCAGAAGTACCTGGTGAACTCGGCCGGCATGTCGATCAAGACCGCCAGCAACGTGATGACCGCCTGCCTGTTCATCTACATGTGCATGCAGCCGCTGTTCGGTGCGCTGTCGGACCGCATCGGCCGGCGCAGCAACATGCTGCTGTTCGGCGCGCTCGGCATGCTGATGACGGTGCCGGTGCTCAGCAGCCTGCAGAACGTCGCCAGCCCGCTGATGGCCGGCGTGCTGATCACCATCGCGCTGGCGGTGGTGAGCTTCTACACCTCGATCAGCGGCATCGTGAAGGCCGAGATGTTCCCGCCCGAGGTGCGCGCGCTCGGCGTGGGCCTGTCGTACGCGGTGGGCAACGCCATCTTCGGCGGCAGCGCCGAGTACGTGGCGCTGGGCCTGAAGTCGATCGGCCACGAGTCCTACTTCTACTGGTACGTGACGGCGATGATGGGCGTGGCCTTCCTGGTCAGCCTGCTGCTGCCGCGCCAGGCCACCTACCTGCATCACGACAAGTAAGGCCAGGCGCTCGCGCACCGAGAAGAGTCCCGCCGCGGGGTCCGCGCCGGGACTCTTTTTTTTGAGGCCCGATTACTCCGCGCCGAGGCTGCGCAGGTAGGCGCACAGCATGTCGGCCAGCGCCTCGGAATAGGCCTTGATCTGCGCCTCGGTGCGCGGCGTTTCCGAGAACTGCTTGCCGACCGCGCCGAAGGTGGTGGTGACCAGGTCGCCCGCCAGCGCGCGCCGCGCCTTCGACAAGCCGGGCAGCACTTCGCGCAGGAAGGCCTGCATCGCGCGCTCGCCCGCGGCGCGCGCGGTCTGCGCCTCGGGCGCGTCGCGGTAGAACGGCGCCGCGTCGTGCAAGGCGGTGCGCATGCCGGCCTCCTCGCACTCCGAGCGCACGAAGGCATGGACCAGCCGGCGCAGGCGATCGAGCGGCGGCGTCTGCACGTCCTCGAGGATGCCGCACAGCAGCTCGGTGGTCTGGCGCCATTCGTCGCTCTGCAGCCGGAACAGGATCGAGGCCTTGTTCGGAAAGTACTGGTAGACCGAACCCACGCTCACGCCGGCGCGCTCGGCCACGCGCGTGGTGGTGAAGCGGTGCACGCCCTCCTTGGCCAGAACCTGAAGGGCGGCTTCGAGGATCGCCGCGACGAGGTCGCTCGAACGGGCCTGCTGGGGCTGTCTTCTAGAGGAGAGCGGGGCGCTGCGGCGGGTGGGCATGGCGTGGCTTTCGGAACGCGAATGGAAAATCTGAAGCTTCCTTCATATTATCGACGCACACCGTCCGACTCTTGAAGAACACCATGAACACACTGACCACCGCACCGCTCGCGCCCCTGCTGGAGCGCCTGTTCGCCGAGGCCGATGCCTCCTCGCCGCGCACCAGCGCCGCCGTCGCCGGCCTGTCGAACGACGAGCTCGCGCGCCTGATGCAAAGCCGCACCGAGTACCTCGATTTCTACGCGCGCCTGAAGGACTTCCCGCTCGCCGTCTCGCGCGAGACCGGCACGCTGCTCTACATGCTCGCGCGCGGCAACGGCGCGCGCAGCATCGTCGAGTTCGGCACCTCGTTCGGCATCTCCACCCTGCACCTGGCCGCGGCCCTGCGCGACAACGGCGGCGGCCGGCTGCTGAGCACCGAGTTCGAAGCCTCGAAGGTGGCACGCGCCCGCGAGAACCTCGCGGCCGGCGGCCTCGCCGACCTGGTCGAGGTCCGCGAAGGCGACGCGCTGCGCACGCTGGCCAGCGACCTGCCCGAGCGCATCGACCTGCTGCTGCTCGACGGCGCCAAGGCGCTCTATCCCGAGGTGCTGGCACTGGTCGAGGCGCGCCTGCGTCCCGGCGCGCTCGTGATCGCCGACAACGCCGACCACAGCCCCGAGTACCTCGCGCGCGTGCGCTCGAGCGCGGCCGGCTACCTGTCGGTGCCCTTCGCGTCCGACGTCGAGCTCTCGATGCGGCTCGGCTGAGCCTTTCTTTTTCTCCGCCAGTCCCGCTGGCCGTAAGCGTCTGACGTCAAGCAACGCACCTCCGCGATCCTCGCGGCCGGGGTGCGTTTTCCTTTTCGCACCGGCCGTCCGAGGAACCACCTGGACCTCCCCATGACCTCCACTTCCGCCCCGGCGATTCCCGCGCCGTCCCGCTCCGCGCAGAGCCGCCTGCTGCTGCTCGCCGCGGTGCTCTTCATCTCCTACCTCTGCGTCGGCCTGTCGCTGCCCGTGGTGCCGGTCCACGTGACGACGCGGCTGGGCCTCGGCAACTTCTGGGCCGGCCTCGCGGTCGGCATCGCCTTCCTCGCCACCGTGCTCACGCGCGCGACCGCGGGCAGCCTGTCGGATCGCCAAGGTCCCAAGCGCGCCGTGGTGCGCGGGCTGGCCTTCTATGTCGCGGGCGCGCTCGTCGCGTGGCTCGCGGGCCTGTGGATTCCCTCGCCGTGGATCGGCTTCGGCCTGCTGGTCGCGGGCCGCCTGCTGCTGGGCCTCGGCGAGAGCCTGGTGGCCGTCGGCGTGATCGGCTGGGGCATCGGCCTCGTCGGTCCCGCGCGCTCGGGCCAGGTGCTCGCGCTGGTCGGTGCCGCGATCTACGGCGCGCTCGCGGTCGGTGGTCCGGTCGGCCTCGCGCTGCTCGAGCGCTTCGGCTTCGCCGGTGCGATGGCCGCGAGCGCGCTGCTGCCCTGCATCGGGCTGCTCGCGGTGTGGCGGCTCGAGGGCGTGGCGGTGCAGCCGGGCGCGGGCCGGCCCTCGCTGCGCAGCGTGCTCGGCATCATCTGGCCGCATGGGCTGATCGTGTGCCTGCAGGGCATCGGCTTCGCGGCCATCGGCGCCTTCTTCGTGCTGCACTTCCGCGGCCAGCACTGGTCGCATGCGGGCCTCGGGCTCACGGCCTTCGGCAGCGGCTTCGTGCTGGTGCGCATCTTGTTCGGCCACCTGCCCGACCGCATCGGCGGACTGCCGGTGGCGATCGTGTCGCTGGCGGTCGAGGCCTTCGGCCAGGCACTGATCTGGCAGGCGCCGAGCCCCATCGCCGCGCTCGCGGGTGCCTTCCTCACCGGCCTGGGCTGCTCGATGATCTTTCCGGCCATGGGCCGCGAGGTGGTGCGGCTGGTGGCACCGCAACTGCGCGGCACCGCGCTCGGCGGCTTCTCGGCCTTCCAGGACCTGGCCTACGGGCTCACCGGCCCCGTGGCCGGGCTGCTCGCGGACCGCGCGGGCTATGGCGGCGTGTTCCTCATCGGCGCGGGCGCGGCGCTCGCCGGCCTGCTGATCGCACTGCGGCTGCGCAGCGTCGCGCGTGCATGAGAAAGCCCCACTCTCCCTTCGCACCGCAGGCCCTCTCTCGCGTTCGAATACACTCCACGCCGCTTGCAGCCTGCATCCGAGGCTGCGCCGTCATAGGCAACATGACGAATCAAACCTATCAGGAACTCAGTTGAACCGCATCGAACTCGTTGAGAAAATCGCCACCACCCACAACGTCAGCAAGGCAGAAGCCGCGCGCATCGTGGAAACGGTCACCAGCTCCATCGTCGCCGCCGTGAAGAAGGGCGACCCCGTCCAGATCGTCGGCTTCGGCACCTTCAAGCAAGTTGCTCGCGCAGCCCGCACCGGTTTCAACCCGAGCGTCGGCACCAAGATCAAGATCGCCGCCCAGAAGGTGCCGAAGTTCGTGCCGGGCGCCGCCTTCAAGGCCGCCGTGGACCCGAAGGCCGCCAAGCGCAAGGCCGACGCCAAGCCCGCCGCCAAGTCGGCTGCGAAGCCCGCTGCCAAGCCGGTCGCGAAGAAGGCTGCTGCCGCTCCCGCCAAGAAGGCCGTGGCCGCGAAGAAGAAGTGATGCACCGCGGCCTCTCGCAGGCCACATGCACGCGATGAAGACGGCCCCGCGGGGCCGTTTTCTTTTGGGGCGCCGCGATCAGGCGCGCTTCTTAGGCCGCCGCACCGCCTGCGCGCCCGTGCTGAATTCGGCCGCTGCCTCCACCACCCACTCGCTGAACAGCTGCACCGCCTGCGAATCGCGCTTGTGCTCGGGGTACACGAGGCAGTAGCGCTTCTCGTGCTTGAGGCTGATGTCGAAGGGCATGGCCAGCGTGCCGCGCGCCACGTCCTCCTGCACGTAGAAGCGCGGTACCAGCCCCACGCCCAGGCCCGCGCGCGCGGCATCGATCACCATCGCATAGAGCTCGAAGCGCATCGCCGGCGGCGGCACCGGCTGCGTCGAGCCCGCGACCTCGAACCAGCGCTGCCAGGCCTCGGGCCGCACGCGCTTGTGCAGCAGCGGCAGCGCGATCAGGCCGGCGGGCTTCTTCAGCTTCGAGAGGTCGAAGTGGGCCGGGCTCAGCACCGGCACCACCTCCTCCTCGAACAGGTGCACCTTCTCGACCGCATCCCACACCGGGTCGTCGAAGTGCAGCGCGGCATCGAGGTTGGTGCCGCGGAACGCGAAGGGCTCGGCGCGCTCCGACAGGTTGACGGTGATGCCCGGGTTCCTGCGCAGGAAGTCGTGCAGCCGCGGCAGCAGCCAGCGGCTCGCGAAGGTCGGGATCACGGCGAGCTCGAGCACGCCGCCCGCGCCCTTGTGCTGCATCAGCGACTTGGTGTGCAGCTCGATCTCGTCGAGGTTGCCGCGGATGTTGCGCGCATAGAGCCGGCCCGCGTCGGTCAGCACCACCTGCTTCTTGCCGCGGCTGAACAGCTTCACGCCGAGGAAGCCCTCGAGCACGGCGATCTGCCGGCTCACCGCGCTCTCGGTCAGGTACATCTCGGCCGCGGCGCGCGCGAAGCTCTCGTGGCGCGCGGCCGACTCGAACAGCGACAAGGCGACGGTGCTGGGGATTTTTCGCTTCATGACGGATCGCGGCCCTTGGATCGAGGCCCCATTCTTGACCAGGACGAGCCGCGGCGGCACCTATTCCTCCACCTGGATGCGCGCGGCGCGCACCACCGTGCCCCAGCGCGCGTTCTCGCTCTTCACGAAGGCGCCGAAGTCGCGCGGCGCGATGTTCGAGGGCGTGTAGCCGATGTCGGTCATTCGCGCGCGCGCCGCCGGATCGCGCACCACCTTCTCGACCTGTGCCTGCAGCGCCTCGACCACGGCGGCGGGCGTGCCGGGCGGCGCGAGGATGCCGAACCAGGTGTCGGCATCGACCGCGTAGCCGAGCTCCTTGAGCGTCGGCACGTCGGACAGGCCCGCGAAGCGCTCGGGCGAGCCGAGCGCGAACAGCTTGAGCTTGCTGCGGCTCGCCACCGCCAGCGGCGTGGGCACGAAGCCGTACTCGACGTCGCCGGCCATCACGGCCGACATCACGGGCGCGGCGCCCGCATAGGGCACGGGCAGCGCCTTCGTACCCTCGGCGCGCGAGCGCAGCAGCTCCATGCCCATCTGCGCCATGCTGCCCGGGCCCCAATGCGCATAGGTCACTTCCTTGGCACGCGCGCGGGCCACGAAGTCGGCCACGTCCTTGGTCTCGCTCGCGGGCCGCGCGGCCATCACGAAGCCCATCTTCGCGACCAGTGCCACGGGCTGGAAGCCGTCGGGGTCGTAGCGCACGGCCTTCTTGTAGATGTGCGGCGAGACCGAGATGAAGTCGGCCGCCGCGAACAGCAGCGTGGTGCCGTTGGCCGGCGCGGCATAGACGTAGTTGGCGCCGAGGATGCCGTTGACCCCGGGCCGGTTCTCGACGATCAGCGGCTGGCCCAGCGTGCTGCCGATCTGCGTGGCGACCAGCCGCGCGAGCACGTCGGTGCCGCCGCCGGGCGCATAGGGCACGACCAGGCGTATC
>NZ_JBZAYE010000346.1:0-7761 GCF_058244205.1 Variovorax sp. 20P10.2.4 | reverse complement strand
GCGCAGCGACCAGCGCGTCCTCGTCGACGAGGTTGCCGCGCGCGGCATTGATGAAGAAGGCGCCCGGCTGCATGGCCGCGAAGGCGGCGGCGTTCATGAGGTTCTCGGTGTCTTCGGTGGCCGCCGCGAGGCAGACCACGAAGTCGGACTGGGCGAGCAACTCGCCGAAGCCGGCCTGCACGATGCCCGCCTGCGCCACCACCGCGAAGGGATCGTGCACCACCACGCGCATGCCGAGCGCCTGCGCGACGGTGCAGAGGTAGCGCGCGATCTGGCCGTAGCCGATCACGCCGAGCGTGGCGCCGCGCAGCTCGCGGCCCATGGCGGGCGGCACCGGCAGGCCCGCGTGGTAGAGCGCGGTCGAGGCGCTGATGCCACGCGCGAGGTCGATCATCGCGCCCACGATCCATTCGGACACCGAGGCGATGAAGCCCGCGCTGGCCTGGGTCACCAGCACGCCGTGGCGGCTCGCGGCCGCCAGGTCGATGTTGCGGATGTCGATGGCGCAGCGCACGAAGGCCTGCAGCTTGGGCAGCGCGGCGAACAGCGCCTCGTCGCCCACGGTCTGGCGGTAGGAGACGATGGCGTCGCAGTCGCGCGCCAGTTCGGCGATCTCTTGCGAGGAGAGATCGCGGTCCTCGGGGTTGAAGCGCACCTGCGCGAAGGCGCGCAGCGCGTTGCTGGCGCGCTCGCCGAAGTAGTGGGCGAGCTTGCTCTGGGGATGGCTGACGAAAACCGTGGTCATGGACAAGGCAGGAAGAAAGAAGAAGGCGGCCTCAGCCGCGCGGCGGCGCCACCGAGTCGCGTGCCACCAGCGTGGGCGCGAACAGGAACTCGCCCGCGGGCAGCGCGCCGTCGGCCAGGCGGCTCATCACGCGCTCGACCATCACCTGCGCCATCTCGGGCACCGGCACGCGCACCGAGGTCATCGCGGGGTACATCAGGGTGGAGAGGAACACGTTGTCGATGCCGACCACCGACACATCGTCGGGCACCGCGAGCCCGGCATCGCGAAAGCCCGCCATCAGGCCGTAGGCCAGCAGGTCGTTGACGCCGACCACGCCGGTGGGCCGCTCGGGCAGCTGCGCGAGCTGGCTGGCCTGGGTGCGACCGAGCTCGCTCATCATCGAGTCACCGTACTCGTCGACCGGCAGGCCCTCGACCACGCGCGCGCTGGCCTCGAGGCCGGCTGCGCGCGCGGCCGCGAGAAAGCCCTGGATCTTCTCGTTGCGGCTCATGGTGCGGCCCGAGGGCGTGACGAAGGCCAGCCGCCGGTGGCCCCGTTCGATCAGGTGGGCTGTGGCGATGCGCGAGGACTCGAAGCTGTCGACCGTGACGTGGTCGATCACCGAGGCCTCGCCGGGCGTGGCGCGCCGGTCGTAGCTCACCACCACCAGGCCGCGCTCGGCCGCGGCCTCGACGTGCTGCTCGTCGATCAGCGACGAGATGATGATCACGCCGCGCACGCCGTGCGCCATCAGGTCCTCGAAGAAGCGCGCCTCGCGTTCCTTCTCGCGGTAGGTGTTGCCGATCATGATGCGGAAGCCGTAGCGCTCCTGCGCCAGCGTCTCGACCTCGCGCGCGATGAAGCCGTACATCGGGTTGGCCATCGACGGCACCAGCAGGCCGATCAGCGGCGTGTGGCCGGTCTTGAGCTGCCGCGCCGAGGTGTTGGGCCGGTACTTGAGGTCGCGGATCGCGTCCTGCACCCGCTCCAGCGTGGCGGCCGCCATGCGGTCCACGCGGCCGTTCAACACGTTCGACACGGTGCTGGTCGAAACGCCCGCCCGCTGGGCGACATCGCTGATTCTGCTCACGGTTTTCGGGGTCCTTTCGGGTTCATCGCGGTCCTGCATTCGTGCGTCGTCACAGCCCCATGCGCGTGGGCAGCCAGACCGAGAAGGCCGGCACCAGCACCAGCAGCACCAGGGTGACGAACAGCACCGCGAGGTATTTCATCATCGGCCGCGCCACGTCCTTCACCTGGGTGCCGGTGATGGCGCAGGTGGCGAACAGCCCCAGCCCCACCGGCGGCGCGAACAGTCCGAAGCCCATGGCGATGACCATCACGGTGCCGAAGTGCAGCGGATTGACGCCCAGCTGCGCCGCGATCGGTGTCAGCAACGGCCCGAAGATGATGAGCGCGGGCGCGCCCTCGAGGATGGCGCCGAACACGATCATGATCAGCACCGAGAGCATCACGAACATGGTGCTGCCCCATGCGTGCGCGAACTCGATCATGAACGACGACAGGTACTGCGGGATCTGCTGGATTGTCAGCGCAAACGAGAGGCTGGACGCGGCCGCCACGATGAACAGGATGCTGCCCGCCATCGAGGCCGAGCGCACGAACAGCCGCGCCACCGACGACCAGGTGAGCTCGCGGAAGGCCAGCCAGCCCACCACCAGCGCATAGACCACGGCGAAGGACGAGACCTCGGTCGAGGTCGCGACGCCCGAGGTCACGCCCTTGCCGATCATCGCCACCATCACCAGCGCGACCAGCGCGCCGCCGAGCAGGCGGAACATGGGCGTGCGCACGTCGAAGGCCTGGTCGGGGTCGATGCGCGCGCCGACGTAGATGGTGACCGCGGCCAGCGAGAGCGCGAGCACCACGGCGGGCACGAGCCCGGCCATGAACAGCCCGGCGATCGAGATGTTGGCGACGAAGCCCATGATGATCATGTTGATGCACGGCGGGATGGTCTCGGCCATCACCGCGGTGCAGGCCAGCAGGCCGGCGGTCTCGTTCGGGTCCTGTTTCGTCTTGCGCACGGCCGGCATGATGATGCCGCCGACCGCGGCGATGTCGGCCAGCTTGGAGCCCGAGACGCCCGAGAAGAAGGCGGTGGCCGTGATGGTGATCAGGCCCAGGCCGCCGCGCAGGCGGCCGAACATGCGCAGCAGCAGCTCGATCAGCCGCGAGGACATGCCGTTGGATTCCATCAGCAGGCCGGCCAGCACGAAGAAGGGAATGGCGAGCAGCACGTAGTGGTCGGTGCCGGCCATGACCTGCTGCGAATAGACCAGCATCGGCAGCGAGGGATCGGCCATGAAGAACACCAGCGACGAGAGCGCGAGCACGAAAGCGATCGGCACGCCGAGCATGAGGCCGCCGAGGAAGCCGGCGGTCAGCAGCATCCAGGGCGCGATGGCGTGGCCGGGCACGAAGCTGTTCCAGCCCACGACGGCGGCGGTGAGCGCGATGCCGACGGCCAGGGTGCTCCACACGCGCCGGGCCGGTCCGTTGACGGCGTTGGCGAGGCCGAAGAGCGTCATGAACAGGCTGCCGATGACCACCGGGTAGACATAGATCCACTGCGGCAGGCCGATCGGGGTGGTCATGTTGTAGGCGTCGAGCAGCAGCTCCCAGGACGAGGCGAGCAGGCTGGCCGAGACGCCGACCACGATCCAGTTGCCGAACTGGATCAGCGCGGGCTGCCAGCGCGCGGGCAGCAGGCCGCGGAACAGGTCGACGCCCACGTGCTGGCTGCGCGCGAGCACGGTGGCGGCGCCGAAGAAGACCTGGATCACCATCAGCGCGCGCGCGACCTCCTCGGCCCAGTCGAAGGGATCGTGCAGGAAGTAGCGGAACACGACCGAGACGAAGACGACGAGCACATCGATCGCGAGCACGACGCCGGCCACGTTCTCCATGGCGCGCGTGAGCCAGGCGAGGCCGCGGCCCGCGGGGTGGGCGGTGCTGAAGCCCAGGGCGCGCGGATCGTGGCCGCGGCCCGCGGCCGGCAGCGGCGACAGAGGCGGCAGGACGGCGGGCGTGACAGGGGCCATCGGGGGCAGGACGCTGGACATGCCGGTCAGGCGCGGGCGGCGTTGATGGCGGCGAACAGCGGCCCGGTCTCGGGATACTGCTTGGCGAAGGCCGACCAGAGCCTGGCCTCCATCTCCTTGCGCACCTGGTCGCGCTCGTTCTTCGCCATGGGCGTGAAGCTCAGGCCCAGCTTCTTCAGTTCCTCGATGGCGCCCTGCCCTTTCTCGGCGCCGATCTGGCGCTGCTGCGCGGTCGATTCGGCCGCTGCCTTGAGGAACGCCGGTCGCAGGTCGGCCGGAATGCGGTCCATGGCGCGGCGCCCGGCGATGCAGACCATGGGACTGAACAGGTGCTCGGTCATCCAGCAGTGCTTGACGACCTCGTTGAGCTTGCTCGCGAGCACGGTGGCGGCATCGTGCTCGAAGCCGTCGACGACGCCGGTCTGCGCGGCCATGTAGAGCTCGCCGAAGGAGATGGGCGTGGGGATGGCGCCCATGATCTTGAAGGTCTCGATGAAGGCGGGCGTGGGCAGCACGCGCAGCTTGACGTTCTTCACCTCGGCCAGCGACTTGACGGGCTGCTTGGTGTAGACGTTGCGCGCGCCGTAGTGCTGGCCCCAGGTGATGACCTGGCAGCCGGTGCTCTTGACCAGCATGTCGTTGAGCTTGGCGCCGACGCCGCCGTCGAGGGCCTTGGCGACGTGTTCGTAGCTATCGAACAGGTAGCCGAGGTCGAGCATGCCGAACTGCGGCGTGACGGTGGCCCAGATCGAGGAGCCGGTGAGCATCATGTCGATGGAGCCGACCTTGACCTGCTGCACGACGTCGCTTTCCTTGCCGAGCTGGTTGTTGGGAAAGTAGTCGATGCGGATGCGCTCGCCGACGGCCTTCTTGAGGTTGACCTGCATGAGCTGGTTCCACGCGAAGTGCGAGGAGTTGAGGTCGGCGACGTGCGAGGACGACAGGCGCAGCGCGACGGTCTTGTCCTGCGCGGCGACGAAGGGCGTAAATCCCGTGCCGGCGGCCGCCATCGCGAGCGGCAGGGCCGACGATGACTGGACGAAGCGGCGGCGTGAAATCGAGGTCATGGCTTGTCTCCTGTGGGGTCGAACGCCCGTTTGGTGGAACGATTTACTGTATCGATACACCAATGGCGTTGCAATGTCGTTTCGGTAGGTGTTTTCCTTCGTAAACAACGGTTCTTGGGGGCGCTGGGGGCGCGTGCACAGGACAGCGGGTACTTCCCTCCGCGAATGTCCCCCGGCCTTCGGCCTCCTCCTTGATTTCGCTGCGGGAAGCACCCGCTGCCCTGTGCACGGGAGCGCTGCGGTGGTGCCGGCGGTTCAACAACGGTGGCGTCCAGGCGCGCGTCGATGGGGTACTCCCCGCAGCGAAATAAAGGAGGAGCCGAAGGCGGGGGACATTCGCGGAGGGGAGTACCCCGTCGGCGCGCGCCCGTCCCCGGCCTACGACAACACGGCCCTCTCACCATTGCCACCAAACACACGACCCGCTAGGGTTGTCCGCATGACCCCAGAGACCTCCCCAGACGCCGCGAGAAGCTACGCCATCCAGATGCACGGCGACCAGAAGTACGGCGTGCACCCCTACGTTCATCACCTCGATGCAGTGGTCGCGCTGCTGCGGCCCTATGGAGAACAGGCGCAGGTCGTGGGCTACCTGCACGACGTGGTCGAGGACACCGAGGCCACCGTGGCCGACGTCGCCGAACGCTTCGGCACCCTGGTGGCGGGTTGCGTGGCACTGCTGAGCGACGCGCCCGGTGCCAACCGCAAGGAGCGCAAGGCGCGGACTTATGCGGCCATGTCGCATGTGAAGGGCGAACAGGAACTCGCGCTGACCGTGAAGGCGGCCGACCGGCTGGCCAACGTGCGCGCCTGCGTGGCCGATGGCCATCGCGACCTGTGGGAAACCTATCGCGGCGAGCACGCCACCTTCAAGGCCGCCGCTTACAGGGCCGGCCAGTGCGATCCGCTCTGGGCCGAGCTCGACACCCTGCTCAGCGACGCCGCAGCGCCTGCGCGTAGGCCGACGGCGTGAGACCCAGCTCGCGCCGGAACGCGCGCGAGAAACCCGAGGCGCTCGCGAACTGCAGGCGCCACGCGATCGCCTCGATGCTCTCCTGGCCCGCCGCCAGCAACGACTTCGCGAGCTCGAGCCGCAGGCTGCCCAGATATTGATGCGGCGTGCGGCCCGTCGAGGCCTTGAACGCGCGCACGAAATGGAAACGGCTCAGGCAGGCTTCGCGCGCCATGTCCTCGAGCGACAGCGCGCGTTCCACATGGGCCTGCAGATAGGCCTGCACGCGCGCCAGCCGCGCGGGTGACAGGCCTCGGCCCGCCGTGGCGGGACTGGCCGCCGGCGCGCCCGTGTGCCGCTGCCCGATGCGCGCCAGCAGCGCATGGCCCAGCGTGTCGAGCAGCAGTTCGCCGCCGCTGCTCTCCTGTCGCAGCTCCTGCGCGATCGCCAGCCCGATCTGCGCCACCAGCGGATCGGCCAACCCGCCCGCATAGGGCCAGTCGGCCAGCGCCGTGCGTGCCGCGAAGTCCGGGTCGAGCCCGCCGTCCACGTAGAAGTGCAGCAGCTCCACGCCCTTCCCCTGCAGCCGCAGATGGTCGACCGGCACCCCGCCCGGGCAGATGCAGAAGCGGCCCGGCTGCGCCTCGAAGCGCTGCTCGGACTCGCCGTCCGCGCGCCGCGACACCCGGCCGTGGCCCGCGATGCCGATCGCCACCTCGGTCACCGGTTGCACGAAGCCGGGCGCGTCGACCGCCGCATGCCGGCGGACCTCGGCGCCGAAACCGCGCCAGGGCCGCGCGAACGAGTCGGCGAGCGCGAGGCTGCCGGCCGCCGCGTACTTGGCGCCGTAGCTGGACGATGCGGCAGGAAGAGCGGTCGCGTGGTTCACTGAGCAATCCCGGACAAGAACAGAGCAAGCGCGGAATCCTACGAACGACGGGCCGCCGGTACAACCTCGCAGACCCCGACGCGGCGTCGCGGCCCCACCCCATCGATCACCTCGGAGACATCCCCATGCCCTTCCTGTCCCTGCCCTTCCATCGCCTGCGCTACGAAGACACCGGCGGCCACAAGCCCGCGCTGCTGTTCTGCCACAGCTTCGGCATGCGCGCCGAGATGTTCGCGCCGCAGCTGCGCCACTTCGCGGCCACGCACCGCTGCATCGTCTGGGACCAGCGTGCCCATGGCGAGAGCGCGGCCGAGCATCCCTTCGGCTTCTGGGACTCGGCGCGCGACCTGATCGCGCTGCTCGACCACCTGGGCATCGACCGCGCCGCGGTGGCCGGCACCAGCCAGGGCGGCTTCGTCGCGCTGCGCACCGCGCTGCTCGCGCCTTCGCGCATCGCCAGCGTGGCGGTGTTCGGCTCCTCGATCGATGCCGAATCCAAGGCCACGCGCGAGGCCTACCGCGCCCTGGTCGCCGAGGTGCAGGCCTCGTCCTTCGAGGCGCCGCCGCTGCAGGCGATCGAGGCCATGGCCCATGTCTGCTTCGGCCCGGACTTCGACGCCGGCGCCTGGAAGCGCTCCTGGCAGTCGTGGAACCCGGTGCAGTGGCAACTGGCCTTCGACGCGCTGGCCGGCCGCGATGCCATCGCGCCGCTGGTGGGCGCGCTGCGCATGCCGGTGCTGGTGATGCACGGCACGCGCGACAACGCCTACCCGATCGAGGTCGGCCGCCGCATCGCCGCGGCCATCGCGCAGGCGCGCTACATCGAGGTCGAGGGCGGGCAGCATTTCCTCAGCATCACCGACCCCGAGGTCATGAACCGCACGCTGGCCGCCTTCCTCTCCGAACACGCGCAGCGCGTGCCCGAGCGGCTTCAGTTGGCCTGAGCCGCGCCTTTGCCGCCGATCATGCGCCACGCGCTGGCCGCGCTCAGCAGCGCCAGCCCGGCGCTCAGCAGCATCACCCAGCGGAAGCCCGCCACGAAGGCTTCGGCCACCGCGCGC
>NZ_JBZAYE010000345.1:0-7779 GCF_058244205.1 Variovorax sp. 20P10.2.4 | reverse complement strand
CGGCGCTCGCCGCGCTCGAAGGCAACTTCGGCGCAGCGCCCGTCCTGCGGGCTTTGCGTGCTATGAATTCGGTAGCTGACCTGGCGCTCGACGATGCCGGCGTCGTGACCGACATCGACACTCCCGAGGCCCTGGCGCGCGCCGAGGCGCTGTGGCGCGCGCGCGAGGCGGCCGGCGCACAGCGCGCCGGCTGAACGAAGCCCTTACTTGCCGATCACCGCGCAGGCGATGCGCGGGCCCGAGTTGCCGGCCGGCTGGGTTGTGAAGTCGTCCTTGTCGCGGTGCACCACCAGCGCGCGGCCGATCACGCTGTTGGCGGCGCCCGGCGTCAGCGAGATCGCATGGTTCTCGACGCTGAAGCGTGCCTCGCCGGCGCCGTTGGCCACCAGGCTCGGCAGTTCGCCCGCATGGCTGCCCGGCGCGGCGAACTTGCCGTGCGTGCCGCCGCTGGGGTTGAAGTGGCCGCCCGAGGCATTGCCGTTGTCGCCGCAGTCGCCCTTCTCGTGGATGTGGAAGCCGTGCTCGGTGTTCGGCGGCAGGCCGCGCACGATGCCGGCCACGCGCACGCCATGCTCGAGCGCGGTGAAGGTGACGGTGCCCGTGGTCGGGTTCGGCGTGATCGCGCCGGTGGGCACCAGCTCGACCGTGGTGGCCGGCTTGCCGCCCAGCGTGCCGCAGGCGGCCAGCAGCGAGGCCGCGAGCACGGCGGTGGCAGCGCCGGCGAGGCGGCGGGAGGAGTTCTTCATTGTTGGTCCTTGTCGGGAGATCCGGAGGGTCCGGAAGGTTGAGAGGATTTCTTGTCGGAAGACCCTGCGACGTATACCGGAGGCGGCACCACATCGCAATCGGTCGGGGCCGGCGATGCAGTGTGCGCCGCCGATGTGTCGGAGGGTACGGCGGGCGGGGCGGCCAGCGCCACCAGCCGCGCGAGCGCCACGTCGTGGATCGCATGGCGGCGCAGCTCCTCGAGCGTCTGCTGCGCATAGTCGAGCGAGCTGCCGTAGCGGCCCACGGCATTCGCGAAGATGTGGCGGTAGCGCTCGTCGCTGAGCTCGCCCGTGAAGTTGGGGCTGCGCCGCGACAGCGTGAAGGCCAGCGCGCTCACCGGCCCCGAGGCGGTGGTGCAGCGCAACCACTTGGGGTCGTAGACGCCGGTGGGCATCTCGCGCAGCCAGAGCCGGCGCAGCGTGTCCAGGCCCTGCGCGGCCGGCACGCGGAACACCATGCCGCGCACGCTGCCGCCCGAGAGCAGGCCGAACACCAGGCCCGGCGTCTGCACGCTGCCGCGGTTGACGCGGCTCCACATCTTCAGCGCGCGGTGCCAGCCGCGCACCCAGGCCGGGCGGCGTTCGATGAAATCGAACTCGGGCCGCCAGATCAGCGAACCGTAGCCGAACAGCCAGAGGTCCTCGTGGCCGCCCCATTCGGCGATGGTGCGCTCGAGCATCGGCTGGGGATCGCGCAGCGGCTTGGGCAGCGGATCCAGACCCGGCGGCCCGGGATTGGGCGCCGGGTCCGAGCCCGAGGTGGGGCCAGCGCCTACAGTGTCGGGAGAAGGACCCATGCCTACAATTTCCTGATCATGGTTGACCACCCCATTATTTACCGGCCGCTTTCATCCTATGGAGCACGCGTGACGAACAACACCGACGACAGCCAGCAGAATTTCGCCCTCGGACTGATCGCGATCCTGCTGCTGCTGATCGTCGGTGGGGTGATCGCCTTCGCGGCATGGCACAAGACGCCCGCCAAGGCCTCCGCGACGGCACAGACCGCCATCACGGTGCCGGCCGCGGCGCCAGCCACCCAGACCACGGTGGCCGAGGTCACCGAGACGGTCACCGTCACGATTCCCGACGGCGCCAGCATCCGCGTCGCCAACGGCGTGGTGAACTTCTACTTCGCCACCGGCAGCGCCGACCTCGCGCCCGGCGCGGCGGAAGCGCTGGCCGCGGTCATCAAGGGCGTCGAGGCCGGCCGCAAGGCGGTGGTCTCGGGCTTCCACGACACCACCGGCGATGCGGCGGTCAACGAACAGCTCGCGAAGAAGCGTGCCGAGACGGTGCGCGACGTGCTCGTCGGCCTCGGCGTGCCGGCCGACAAGATCGACCTGCTGCGCCCGCCCGTTACGGCCGGCAGCGGCAATGACGCGCAGGCGCGCCGGGTCGAGGTCAAGCTGCTCGACTGAGGCCGGGCAGGCCGCCGCGGCGCGCGGAATGCGCCGCCACGCGGGCTCGCGCGAGCCCGCGTCCGGGTGTTTTGCAAGCATCCGTATCCGGGCGTGGATTCGTATTGGCACGGTGCCCGATTTCCATCGAGGCCTGGCGTCGTCCTTGCTACGATGAACCCATCTCGAGGTCGCCCACGCGACAGTGGCGACCCCATCGGCAGAGCCACCGACAACATCCCCATGAGCAGCACACACCCCACCGTCCTCGACGTCACCGATCGCATCCGCGATCGCAGCAAGGCGCAGCGCGGCGCCTACCTCGCGCGCCTCGCCGAACTGCGCCAGCGCGACCGCGGCTCCGACCGCATGGGCTGCGCCAACGTGGCGCATGCCGTGGCCGGCATCCCGGCCAACGACAAGTTCCGCGTGGTCGCCGAGCGCGCGCCCAACATCGGCATCGTCACCGCCTACAACGACATGCTCTCGGCCCATGCGCCGTACCAGGGCTATCCCGACATCATCAAGCACGAGGCGCGCCGCCTCGGCGCCACCGCGCAGGTGGCCGGCGGCGTGCCCGCCATGTGCGACGGCGTCACGCAGGGCACGCCCGGCATGGAACTGAGCCTGTTCAGCCGCGACCTGATCGCGATGAGCGCCGCGGTCGCGCTCACGCACGACATGTTCGATGCCGCGCTGATGCTCGGCGTGTGCGACAAGATCGTGCCGGGCCTGCTGATCGGCGCGCTGCACTTCGGCCACCTGCCCACCGTGTTCGTGCCCGCGGGCCCGATGCCCTCGGGCCTGTCGAACAACGCGAAGTCGAAGGTGCGCGAGCAGGCCGCGCAGGGGCTCGTGGGCCGCCAGGGCCTGCTCGAGGCCGAGATGGCCGCCTATCACACGCTCGGCACCTGCACCTTCTACGGCACCGCCAACAGCAACCAGATGCTGCTCGAGGCCATGGGCCTGCACGTGCCCGGCACGGCCTTCGTGCAACCGGGCGACGCGATGCGCGAGACGCTCACGCGCGAGGCCGTGCGCACGGTGCTGGGCCAGGCCGGCGAAGCCGCCTTCCAGTGCCCGCCGATCGGCGAGATGGTCGACGAGCGCTGCATCGTCAACGCCATGGCCGCGCTGCTCGCCACCGGCGGTTCCACCAACCACCTGATCCACTGGGTGGCCGTGGCGCGTGCCGCGGGCATCGTGATCGACTGGGACGATTTCTCGAAGCTGTCGGACGTGGTGCCGCTGCTCACGCGCGTGTACCCCAACGGCAGCGCCGACGTGAACGAGTTCCAGGCCTCGGGCGGCCCGGGCTTCGTGATCGGCGAGCTGGTCGAGGCCGGCCTGATGCATGCCGACGTGCTGACGGTGCGCTCGGGCGGCATCCGCGAATTCGCCGGCGTGCCGTCGCTCGAGGGCGAGGCCGATGCCAAGCGCCTGCGCTGGACGCCGGCCGCCGCGCTGCAGAACGACGCCGTCACGCGTCCGGTCGCCGCGCCCTTCAGCGCCACCGGCGGCCTGAAGCTGCTCGGCGGCAACCTGGGCCGCAGCGTCATCAAGGTCTCGTCGGTGCCCGACGACCGCCATGTGGTCGAGGCGCCCGCGCGGGTGTTCGATTCGCAGGCCGCGCTGCAGAAGGCCTTCACGGCCGGCGAGCTCGAGCGCGACGTGGTCTGCGTGGTGCGCTGGCAGGGCCCGCAGGCCAACGGCATGCCCGAGCTGCACAAGCTCACGCCGCCGCTGTCGGTGCTGCAGGGCAAGGGATTCCGCGTGGCGCTGGTCACCGACGGCCGCATGAGCGGCGCCTCGGGCAAGATACCGGCCGCCATCCACGTGTCGCCCGAGGCGGCCGCGGGCGGGCCGCTGGCCAAGGTGCGGGACGGCGACGTCATACGCCTGGACGCGGTCGCGGGTACGCTCGAGGTCCTGCTGCCCGCCGACGAGTGGGCCGAGCGCGAGGCCGCCACGCTGTCGGAGGCCCAGCGCATCGCCGACGGCTACGGCCTGGGGCGCGAACTGTTCGCCGGCATGCGGCGCAATGCATTGACTGCTGAAGAAGGAGCCTGCTCATGGCTGTAAACGACAAGAACGCACTGACTTCCCTCGACGTGATGCGCGACGCGCCGGTGATCCCGGTGATCGTGCTCAACGACGTGAAGCACGCCGTGCCGCTCGCGCGCGCGCTGGTCGCCGGCGGCATCCGCATGCTCGAGGTGACGCTGCGCACGCCGCAGGCGCTCGAATGCATCGAGATCATTGCCAAGGAAGTGCCCGAGGCCGTGGCCGGCGCGGGCACCATCCGCAGCGCGGCCGATGCCCAGGCCTCGGCGCTGGCCGGCGCCAAGTTCGGCGTGAGCCCGGGCTACACGCGCGCGGTCGGCAAGGCCTGCCACGACCTCGGCCTGCCGCTGTTGCCCGGCGTGGCCACCGGCAGCGAGATCATGTCGGCGCAGGAGGACGGCTACACCCAGCTCAAGTTCTTCCCCGCGCTGCAGGCCGGCGGCCTGCCGATGCTCAAGGCCTGGCAGGGCCCGTTCGGCGACGTCGTCTTCTGCCCCACGGGCGGCATCCATGCGGGCAACGCGGCCGAGTTCCTCGCGCTGTCGAACGTGGCCTGCGTGGGCGGCTCGTGGATCGTGCCGACCGACGCCATCCGCGACGGCGACTGGGCGCGCATCGAACAGCTCGCGCGCGCCGCGAGCCAGCTCGCGCGCTGAGGCCGCCATGGGCAACGCGGATTTCGACACCAGCGACCTCAAGGTCGTGGCCTTCGACGTCTTCGGCACCGTGGTCGACTGGCACAGCGGCATCGCCGCCGAGGCCGAGCAGGCCCTGCCGGGTGTCGACGGCGCGACCTTCGCGCTGGCCTGGCGCGCCGGCTACCAGCCCGCGATGAAGCAGGTGATGGAGCGCATCGCCGCGGGCGAGGGCGGCTTCACCCTGCTCGACGAGCTGCACCTGAGCATGCTCGAGCAGGTGCTGCGCGACTTCGGCCTCAGCGACCGGCTCGACGCCTCCGCGCGGCGCGAACTCAGCCGCGCCTGGCACCGGCTGCCAGCCTGGCCCGATGCGGTGGAAGGGCTCACGCGCCTCAAGCGCAAGTTCACCATCTGCTCGCTGTCGAACGGCAACATCGGCCTGCTGACCGAGATGGCCAAGCGCGCGGGCCTGCCCTGGGACTGCGTCCTCTCGGCCGAGGTCTTCAAGGCCTACAAGCCCGACCCGCGCACCTACCTCGGCGTGGCCGGCGTGTTCGACGCCACGCCGGGCCAGGTGATGCTGGCGGCCGCGCATCACGACGACCTCGCGGCCGCGCGCGCCTGCGGCCTCAAGACCGGCTACATCGAGCGGCCCTTCGAGTTCGGCCGCGCCCAGCCCAAGGACGTGACGCCGGTGGCGGCCAACAACCTGCATGCGCGCGACATCCTGCAGCTGGCCGAGTTGCTCGGCTGCTGAGGCCGCGCCGGCTCAGCCCGCGATCAGCTTCTCGACCGTGCGCAGGTTGCGCGTGGTCGTGCTCGATTTGTAGCGCGTCTTCGCGAGCAGCTTCGCCACCGGCGTGTCGGTGCTCTCGCCGCGCGGCAGCTCCCAATAGAGCACGCCGTCGCCGCGCTGCAGCCGGTCGGTGTACGCATCGAGTTCGCCGGCCTTGGCCATCACCTCGTCGAGCATCGCGGGATCGGAGCCGAACACGATGTACGGATGGCGCTCCTCGTCGACGCGCTCGAAGGGATAGCCCGCGGCCATGCGCGCCACCGTGGCCTGCGCGAGCAGCACGATCCAGGCCTCGTAGCCGAAGCGCTCGCGCAGCGCCTGCTCGATGCGCTGGCGCAGCGCGGCGGTGTCGGTCTCGTCGGTGTCGAACAGCACGTTGCCGCTCGCGAGCACGGTGCGCACCGCGCCGAAGCCGAGCTCGACGAACAACGCCTGCAGGTCGGCGCTGCGGATGGTGATGCCGTTGACGTTGACGCCGCGCAGCAGCGCGACATGGCGCACGGCCTTGTTGCCGGCCTTTGTGCTGGCCTTGGCGCCGGCCTTTTTCGCGGCCGGTTTCTTCTTCGCGGCGCCGGTGGCCATCGCCGATCAGCGAAGTCCGCCGCCGCCTGCCTGCTCGGCGCGCTGGATCAATTCGATCTTGTAGCCGTCGGGATCCGTCACGAACGCGATCACCGTGGTGCCGCCCTTCACGGGGCCGGCCTCGCGCGTGACGTTGCCGCCCGCGGCCTTGATCTTCTCGCAGGCCGCGTAGGCATCGGGCACGCCGAGTGCGATGTGGCCGTAGGCGGTGCCGAGCTCGTAGCTCTCGGTGCCCCAGTTGTAGGTCAGCTCGATCTCGGCCTGGCCGGGATTGCCCTCGTCGTAGCCGACGAAGGCCAGGCTGTACTTGTACTCGGGGTTCTCGGAGGTGCGCAGCAGGTTCATGCCGAGCACCTTCGTGTAGAAGTCGATCGAGCGCTGCAGGTTGCCGACGCGCAGCATGGTGTGGAGGAGTCTCATCGCGTGGAGTCCGTGGGTGTTGTCGTGGGAGCCCGCTATTGTCGGTCTCCCGCCGCCCCGATCAAGCCGCTCGGACTTCCTCGGCGCGCGTGAGCAGCAGCGACTCGTGCTTGCGCAGGAAGTCCATCAGGTGCTCGGGGTACTCGGGCACCACCGCCGCGCGCACGCTGGGCCGCGCGGCCAGCGCCTTGCGCCAGGCATCGACGCGCGGCAGGGCATCGAAGAGCTTCGAGTCGACGAGGCGGTCGAACACCTCGAAGTAGCGGAACACCGGCGCGAACACCGCGTCGACCAGGCTGAAGCGTTCGCCCGCGAAGAAGGGGCCGGCGCCGAGCGCGGCTTCGACGCGCGCGAACTTGTCGGCCAGGGCCTGGCGCTTCTGCGCGAACACCTCGGCGTCCTTGGTGGTCTCGTAGCCCCACAGGTCGGCCAGGATCGCCGAGCCGAACTCCATCCAGGCGCGGTGCTCGGCGCGCGCGAGCGGGTCCTTGGGATGCAGCCGCGCGCCGGGCTGGGTCTCCTCGAGGTATTCGCAGATCACGTTGCTCTCGAACAGCACGGTCTCGCCGCCGTCGGGCCGTTGCACGCGCAGCAGCGGCACCTTGCCCAGCGGCGAGATCGCGAGAAACCAGTCGGGCTTGGCCGAGAGGTCGATCACGACGCGCTCGAAGGGCACGCCCTTTTCGTGCAGCGCGATCGCGGCGCGTTGCACGTAGGGGCACAGCAGGTGGCTGACGAGGGTGAGGGGCTGGGACATGGGCGGGCGCTCCGGATGAATCGGTGGGGCCGGATTCTTCCGGGGGCGAACAACCTTTTCCCGAAAAGCCCATTCGGCAAAAGTGCGTCTTGTGCTAGGCCTCAGCGGGCCGAGGTCTCGATCCAGCGCGTGATGCGCCCCCCATGCATCACGCCGATGCGGTCGGCCATGGCCTGCGCCTCGGCCTCGTTGTGGGTCACGAGGATCGCGGTCTGGCCGGCCTGGCGCAGGATCGCGCGCACTTCCACCGTGAGCCGTTCGCGCGTGGCGCCGTCGAGGTTGGAGAAGGGCTCGTCGAGCAGCAGCAGCGCCGGCGCGGGCGCGAGCGCGCGGGCCAGCGCGATGCGCTGCTGCT